>JBMLMS010000023.1:0-8284 GCA_049243925.1 Pirellulales bacterium | reverse complement strand
GACAGGCTGAAGCCTGTCCTACAGGGTGTTTTTCGGGGGCGGCAGGCTTGGCTTGCGAAACCGGCGCGGCGTGGCAGAATACTGGGCTCGATTCCAGGAGGATTCATGAGCGACAGCCTCGAAGTCATTTCCCGCAAGGCCAACGGTTCACGCGACAGCCGTCGGCTCCGCCGCCAAGGGCTCGTGCCCGCGATCCTGTACGGTCATGGCGAGAAGGTCGTCGAATTGGCCGCCAAACGCGAGGCGATCGAGGCGGTCATCCGCCACGGGAGCCGGGTCGTCGACCTGAAAGGCGCCGTCAAAGAGAGCGCCCTCGTCCGCGAACTCCAGTGGGACACCTACGGCACCGTGCCGATCCACATCGACCTCCTGCGGGTGAACAAGTCGGACCGTATCAAGGTGAAGGTGCCGATCGATCTCAAGGGAGAGGCCCCGGGCCACCGTGCGGGCGGCGTGGTGACGCTGCTCGTGCACGAGATCGAGATCGAATGCACCCCCGACATGGTTCCCGAGAAGATCCATGCCCAGGTCGGCAAACTGGAGATCGGTGGCACCATCAAGGCCCACGATCTCGATCTGCCGAAGGGGGCGAAGGTGGTGCACGAGGGTGACGAAACGATCGTCAGTTGCACGCTGCCTGCCAAGAAGGGTGATGAGTCGGCGGTGGTGGGCGGTGGCGCCGAACCCGAATTGATCGGTCGCAAGCCGGCCGGGGAAGGAGAGGGGGAAGCGGCCGAGGGCTGATCGCTGCCTGAGCATGGCAGAGCCGGCACCCGGACAAACGCGTACACGTGAAACTGATCGCGGGGCTCGGCAACCCAGGGCGTGCGTATGAAGGCACGCGGCACAACGTCGGGTTCGACGTGCTCGAAATCCTGGCCCAACGCTGTGGATCGCCCGTGCGACGGGCTCGGTTCCAAGGCGAAACGGCCCAGGTGACGATCCGCGGCCGGCAGGTCCTGCTGCTCTGGCCTCTCACGTGGATGAATCTCAGCGGCGCCAGCGTGCTCGCCGCCCGCGACTTCTACAAGATCGACCATGACGACATCCTGGTGCTCTGCGACGATTTCCAACTGCCGACCGGCACGATCCGCCTCCGCGCGAGCGGTTCGGGCGGGGGCCAAAACGGCCTCTCCGACGTGCTCGCCCGGCTCGCCACGACAGGTGTTCCGCGGCTGCGGATCGGCATCGGGCCGGTCCCCGCGGAGTGGAAAACAGCCGACTTCGTGCTGGCCCGGTTTCCGAAGGACGAGCGGGAGTCCGTAACCGCGGCGCTCGAACGGGCCGCCGATGCCACCGAGGATTGGGTGGCACTGGGAATCGAGGCCGCCATGAATCGGTATAACTGAACTGCCTTCGACCTTAATTCTCGAACTCCATCGACCGAACAAACCCACCCCAGACGACAAGGAGCAGCGATCCCATGGCGGCAAAGCAGACCAACGTGTACGAGGGGATGTTCATCCTCGATCCCTCGAAATACTCACGCGATCCGGTCGCCACGAGCCAACAGATCTCCGACATGATCGTGCAGAACGGCGGCACGGTGCTCGCCGCGCGGATCTGGGACGAGCGGAAGCTTGCGTATCCGATCAACGGCCACAAGAAGGGAATCTACTGGCTCACCTACTTCAAGATGCACGGCGACGGCATCACGCCGCTCGAAAGGCAGTGCGAGATCACCGACGATGTGATTCGGAAGCTGATTCTCAAGGTCGATCCGCGGATCGCCGACGCGCTCGTGCAGCATGCACTGGCTGGCGACACCGCCCAGCGGAAAGCCGCCCCCGCCGGTGCGACAGCCGCGGAATGACGCCTCTGCCAGCAATGCTTGCAACCTTCCTTCACCACCGGTATCCTACTTGAAGTTGTACGGATGTTCAGTTCCTGACACAAGGAGGACGATCTCATGGCCAGCTTCAATCGCGTGATCCTGCTCGGCAACGTCACTCGTGACCCCGAGCTTCGCTACATCTCGAGCGGCACCGCCGTCACCGACATCGGCCTGGCGGTCAACGACCGCCGCAAGACCCCGACCGGCGAATGGGTCGAGGAAACGACGTTCGTCGACGTGACGCTCTGGGGACGCACCGCCGAGATCGCCGGGGAATACGTCACCAAGGGGGCGCCGCTGATGATCGAAGGGCGGCTCAAGCTCGACACCTGGGAGAAGGACGGCAAGAAGAACTCCAAGCTCCGGGTGGTGGGCGAGAAGATGCAACTCCTCGGCTCCCGATCCGGTGGCGGTGGCGGCGGTGGCGACGGCCCCCGCGGCAAGGCCCGACCTGCCGGCCGTGCCGGTGGACCGCCCCCCGACGATTTCGAGCCGGCGGGCGGGTATGATGCTGCCGATGCTGGCGGCGAACAGTCCGCGCCGGTCGGTTCCGACGACGACATTCCATTTTGATTTCCCGCCCATTCGACCCGCCAGTTTCAGAGGAGAATCCATGCCCACCAGAGAAGCGCCCTCCGTGGCCGCCAATCGTTCCACCCATCTGCCGAAGGGCAGTCGCGGCGGCATCGAACTGTTGTTGATTCACAACGTCGAGCACCTCGGCAAGCAAGGTGATGTGGTCGAGGTGAAGCGAGGCTACGCCTCCAATTACCTGCTCCCGCAGGGACTGGCGACCGTCGCCACCGAGCACCACAAGCGGATGGTCGAGAAGCACCGGGCGAAGCTCGATGAGATCGCTCGCGAGCGGCTGGCCGGCCTGCGCGGCCTGCTCGCCGAGCTTGCCCGCACGAGTGTCACGATCGAGGCCAACGCCAACGACGAGGGCCACCTCTACGGCTCGGTCGGCGCCCCGGAGATTTCGCGTTCGCTCAAGCAGCAGGATTTGATGGTAGCCCCCGACCAGATCGTGCTGCAGGGGCCGCTCAAGGAAGTGGGCCTGTACACCGTGAAGGTGCGGCTCGCCGCCGAAGTCGAGGGCGATCTCAAAGTCTGGGTGGTGCCGGCGAGCGGAGAAGCGGGCGCGAAGTAACGATCGCTGGTTGGCCGGGTGATTTGAACTCCGTCGCAAGGAGGCGCGAGCGTGGCATCGTCTCGAGAGGCAGGCGTGCGGGACGCAGGGCGGCGTGGTCAGCGCCGTCTCCGTGACGATGCGGCGGCGGCCATGCCGCTCGACGGTCGCGACCGTCCGGCCAATGTTGATGCCGAGCGGGCCGTGCTCGGCAGCATTCTGCTCAAGCCCGACGTCTGCGACGACGTGGCGCTCGTTGTCCGCCCCGAGGACTTTCACGACGAGTCACACCAGATCATCTACCGGCATCTGCTCGACCTCCACGACGGAGGCAAGCGGGTGGACGCGACGATTTTGCACGAGCGGCTGCGGACGAAGGGTGATTTCGACCGCGTCGGCGGCATCCAGGCGATCGCCGACATCGTCGCAGCCGTGCCCCATGCGGCACACGCCGCGAACTACGCCCAAATCGTCCGCGACAAGTCGATGCTGCGCTCGCTGATCGACGCCAGCACCGACATTCTCCGCGATGCCTACGACTCGGTCGACGAGCCCCGGGAGCTGCTGTCCCGCGCCGAATCGAAGATCTTCGAGATTCTCGAACACCGTAGCTCCGCCGAGGCCAAGCAGATCGACGCCGTGCTCGAGGCCGTGATGGTGCGGATGGACGCCCGCATGAAGCACGAGCACGCACTCGGCGGCGTGGAGACGGGCTTCACCGATCTGGATTCTCTCTGCGGCGGCCTGCACAACTCCGAGCTCATCATCCTGGCGGCCCGCCCCAGCATGGGGAAAACCGCCTTCGCGATGAACATCGCGGAGCACGTGGCCATCGCGGCCCGACAGCCGGTGCTGTTCGTGAGCCTTGAAATGGCCTGCCTCGAACTTGCCGACCGCCTCCTCTGCTCCGCGGCCCAGGTCAACGGCCATCGGCTCCGGAACGGCACGATCTCCCAGGAGGATCGCAAGCGGCTCGTGCAAAAGTCAGCCGAGATCAGCTCCGCTCCCCTCTTCATCGACGACACCCCCGGCCGCACGCTCACCGAGATCGCCGCCGTGGCCCGGCGGCTCAAGCGCCGGCAGGGCCTTGCGCTCGTGGTGATCGACTATCTCCAGCTCATCGAGCCCGACAACCCCCGCGACCCGCGGCAGGAGCAGGTGGCCCGGATCGCCCGGCGGCTGAAGATGATGTCGCGCGAGCTCGACATCCCGGTGCTCTGCCTCGCTCAGCTCAATCGTCAGGCAGAAGTCTCGCGCGACAACAAGCCCCGGCTCAACCACCTCCGTGAGTCGGGAGCGATCGAGCAGGATGCCGACGTCGTGATGTTCGTGCACCGTGAGGAGTATTATCAGACCACGGATGAAGATCGGGAGCGAGTGAAGGGGCAGGCGGAGATCATCATCGCCAAGCAGCGCAACGGCCCCATCGGCGACTTGAAACTCCTCTGGCAGCACGACTTCACGCGGTTCGTGAACCTCGAACACCGTCCCTACGACGAGTTCGAGCAGTTCTCCTCGTTTTAGGCCTGCCGCCCCTGCGTCGGGCGGACGTCGAGTTCGAGGCCGTCGTTTTCGCCCCGTTCCAGCCGCTCCCAGGCGATGGCCCCCATCGCGGCGTTGTCGGTGCACAGTTCCCGCGGCGGAATCACGACCATGACGCGGCGCGAGCGGCCGAGTCTCTCGAGCGACTCGCGCAGGAGCGTGTTCGACGTCACGCCACCGCCGATCAAGAGCGTGCGACATCCGGTGCGGTCGAGGGCGAGTTCGACCTTCGCCAGGATCGCGTCGACGGCGGCCTGCTGAAACGACGCGGCGAGATCGGCCAGCCGCTGCCCCACGGGCGCGGGTGTGTCGGAAGGGGCACCGGGCGGGCGCACCTGGTAGCGCAGGGCCGTCTTTAAGCCGCTGAAGCTGAGATCAAGCCGGGTGCGGTCAGTGGCGAGCGGCCGCGGAAACCGGTAGGCCCGGGCGTTGCCGCCGACGGCCGCTCGCTCGATCTGCGGCCCACCTGGATAGCCGAGCCCGAGGAGGCTCGCCGCCTTGTCGAACGCCTCGCCAGCCGCGTCGTCGATCGTGCCGCCGAGCCGCTCGAGCTCGAGCGGCGACCGCACGAGGAAGAGCGACGTATGCCCGCCGCTGGCCACGAGCCCGACGCATGGATCGCTCACGGCGCCGGGATGCGCGAGCCGGCAGGCGTAGAGATGGGCCGCGATGTGGTCGTAGCCCACGAGTGGCACGCCGAGCGTGGCCGCGATCCCCTTGGCGGCCGACAGGCCGACCAACAGCGAGCCCACGAGCCCCGGCCGCACGGCGACAGCCACGGCGTCGAGCTCGCGGAGCGCGATGCCGGCCCGCCGCACCGCTTCGTCGATCACTGGAATGATCCGCTCGACATGGGCCCGCGAGGCCACCTCGGGCACCACGCCGCGCCACCGCGCATGGAGCGTATCTTGGCTGGCAACCACGCTCGAGAGCACCGCGCGGTCGCGGGCGATGACCGCGGCGGCCGTCTCGTCACACGTCGTCTCGATGGCCAGAAGAGGCATGATCAGAAGTCATACCACACCCCGAAGCCGTAGCGATTTTGTTCGTAAAACACGAACTCGTACTGCGGATCGGATCCGTAGAGATACTCGAATCCGAGCCGAAAGAGCTTCTCGCTGCGGCGGCCGCGCCAGGCCCAGCCGGCCTGCACGCAGATATTGCCACCCCAGTCGAGTTCCTGCCTGCTCATGCCGTTGACCGCGAGAAACGGCGCCCCGAGGGCGCCCGTGGGCCGGGCCTGGATGAGCTCGGTGCCCGCCTGGAATTCCCACGGCTCCGACCCCCCCGAGTTGTAAAACGCCCAGCCGACCTCGCCGTAGAGCCGCAGCCAGTCGAGCGGATACCACGAGTTGCCCCACACGATGCAATCGCGCACGTAGTTCACCCGCGGAAACCACGGATACTTGATCATCGACTCGTCGCCGAGGTGGGCGCTGTTGTGGTAGTAGGCGAGCTTCGTCTGCCAGCGGCCCACGCCGTAGACGAGCGGAACTCCGAAGCGATAGTCACCCGAACGGAAGTCGCGATCGTCGTTCGGATCGAGCCGCACGAACGCCGCCCCCTCGATCTGCACCTCGAAGCCCTGCGGATGCACGACGGGGTCGGAGCCGAATCGCAGGATCGAGGCCCGGCCGCCGAGTGTCGTGTCCCAGAGCGTGCCCTCCTGGCGACTGGGATTGAAGACGTCGGGATTGGTCGCCTGATACATGACCGAGCCGATGCGCGGCTCCTTGGGGCCGGCCAGATAGCTCGTGTAGATGAGATTGTTCGGCAGCATCTGCCAGAACCACGGCTGCGGTGCCCACAGATCGGTGAAGCAGTCCGGGAATGCGGCGTTCGGTACGAGGCAGTCGTCCGTACACGACGGCAGTTCCTCGTAGGGCATGTCGAGCACGACCGGGCCTTGGGGGCTCGTCGGCGGCAACGAATGCACCTCCGGCAAGGCGAACGGGTCGCCCGGCACGACGGCTCCCGGCGTCGGCAGCTGGTACGGCGGCGCGTTGCCCTGCCCATGCACGTTCGTGGTGCCGGCCGCCATCACGGCGAGCAGGGCGACGACGGTGATGGGCGTTCGATGCATGTGCGGCAGTTGCTGCCCGGCGGCGGTGCCGCCCGGAGTGATTCCACGAAGAGAGCCTGCCGCGGCAGCATGGTTCTTGCATGCCCGCATGGATGGTGCGAAACTCTCGGCGGCCACTGTAGGGAACGAACCGTCGGCCGACACACTCAAATCGGCATCCCGTCATCGTTCCGCGACGATCGATCCGTTCCCTGCGTGCATCCGCCGCGGCTTTCGGAGAGTGGGGCAAGCCCGCAAAGCCGCGATTCTCACCACCCCGCCACGCCTCGCGAAAACACCCGCATGACGCACCCGCAGTCGCCTCCCGAGAGTCACGCCGTGTTGCCCCCGGCAGCGCAGGATGCCGCGATCGCTCAGGGGCTCGGCAGAATTCCGAGCGGACTCTTCATCGTCACCTGGCGCGAAGCTGAAGGCGACCGGGGAATGCTGGCGAGCTGGGTGATGCAGGCGGGATTCGCGCCGCCGATGATCTCGATCGCCGTGGCTCCGGGCCGCGATCTGCTCGCCGTCATCAACTCTGGCATGCGGTTCGTCGTCAACGTGCTGGCCGACGCCCAGCGACCCCTGCTCGCCAGGTTTGGCAAGCCGGCAGCCGCGGGCGACGATCCGTTTGCGGGGCTTTCGATACGCCGGTCGGAGTGCGGTGCGGCCATCTTCGACGGAGCGGCCGCGTGGCTCGAGTGCGCTCCTGTGTCACAGACGTCGGGCACCCCCGGCGAACGCTGCGATCACGTCGTGGTGCTCGCCCGTGTGACGGCCGCGAGTGGCGGGAATGATCTCGCCCCACTGGTACACGTGCGAAAAAATGGGCTACGCTACTGAGACGCTTTGTACGCGTGTCTTAGAAAATTCTTCGGGGCTTTTCGTCATGAATACTCTTCGCGCGACATGGACGGCTGCCGCCGTGCTGGCGGTGCTTTCCGGCTGCTCCAAGCCGGCTGCGGATCCGGTGTCGGGGGGCCCATCCTCCCCGGCGGTGAATTCTCCCGCGACAGCCGTGAAACGCTTCGTGTTCATCACCAACGGCGACGATCCCTTCTGGGACGCCTGCAACGCCGGGCTCGTCGAGGGGGCGACGCGATCGGGCCTCGCCGGCAAAGGCTTGCGGGCCGTGATGGACAAAGGCAATGGCACAGCCCAGGGGCAGATCGAGCGGCTGCGACAGTTGGCCAGCCAGGCCGACGTCGCCGGCGTGGCCATCTCGGTGATCCAAGCCGAGAACGCCGCGATCGTCGAAGAGATGAAAAATCTTGCCGCCAAGGGCGTGAAAGTGATCACGGTCGACGGCGACGTGAACCGCTCCATGTTTCGCGATGCCCGACCCTATTACATCGGCACCGACAACATCGTCGGCGGCCGCCTGCTGGGCGCCGCCGCGAAGGCGATCCTCGCGGCTCGCGGCAAGGCGACCGGGGGCTACGTGCAGTTCGCGGGATTCGCCGACAACGACAACTCGCGGGCCCGCATGAACGGTTTCAAAGAGGCCGTGGGCGAGGCCTACAAAGAGGCCGACCGGATGAGCGACGAAATGGATCTGGCGCGAGCCCGCGACAACGTGCGGACGGCGCTCGTCAACCATCCCGACCTCGTGGCCCTCGTCGGCATCTGGGCCTACAACGCGCCGGCGATCGCCGAGGTTGTGGAGGAACGGAAGGCCCGCGACCGGATCACCACCGTCACGTTCGACGCCCAGGCC
>JBMLMS010000022.1:9186-10535 GCA_049243925.1 Pirellulales bacterium | reverse complement strand
TGGTGGTCGCGGCCGTAGTTCGTCTCCGTGAGCGCGCCCTGCGAGTAGATCGTGCGGCCGAACTCGCCGCCCCACACGACGAGCGTGTCATCGAGCATCCCCCGCGTGTGCAGATCGTCGAGAAGCGCCGCCGTGGCTTGGTCGGTGTCCTGCACCTGCCCCTTGATCGCCGCCGGGAGGCCGCCGTGGTGGTCCCAGCCCATGTGGAAGAGCTGCACGAACCGTACGCCCTTCTCCGAGAGCCGGCGTGCGAGCAGGCAGTTGAAGGCGTAGCTGCCCGGTCGATGCACGTCGGGCCCGTAGGCGTCGAGCACGTGCTTGGGCTCGTCCTTGAAGTCGATGATCTCGGGCACGCTCGCCTGCATGCGGAAGGCCATTTCGTATTGGGCGGTGCGAGCCGCGATCTCGGGGTCGCCGATCACGCTCGACCTGGCGGCGTTGAGCGTGGCGATGCGATCGAGCGTGTCGCGGCGGGTCTGCCGATCGACTCCGGCCGGATCGGCCAGGTAGAGCACCGGGTCGCCGGTGTTGCGAAACCGCACGCCCTGGTGCTTCGTAGGCAAGAATCCGGCGCCCCACAGGCGATCGTAGAGCGGCTGGTCGTCTTTGCGGCCCGAGCCGAAGCTCGTGAGCACGATGTAGGCCGGAAGGTCGGCATTCTCGCTGCCGAGGCCGTAGCTCACCCACGAGCCGATGCTCGGCCGCCCGGCGAGCTGATGCCCCGTCTGAAAAAACGTGATCGCCGGATCATGATTGATCTGCTCGGTGTACATCGAGCGCACCATGCACCACCGGTCGGCATGACGGGCGATGTTCGGCACGAGCTCGCTGAACCACATGCCGCTGTCGCCATGCTGCGCGAAGTTAAAGATCGAGGGAGCGACGGGAAAGTTCTTCTGGCCGCTCGTCATGGTGGTGAGCCGCTGGCCCTGTCGGATCGACTCGGGCAGATCCTCGCCCCGCCGCTGTGCCATCGCCGGCTTGGGATCGAAGAGATCCATCTGCGACGGCGCACCCGACTGGAAGAGATAGATGATCCGCTTCGCCTTGGGCGGATGATTGGGGAACACGGCCGGCGCCGGGCCCGTCACGGCCGCCGCGCGGGCCGTGTGCGGCTGCATCAGGCTGGCGAGGGCGGCGTAGCCGAGGGCACCGCCCGTACCGCCGAGAAACACGCGCCGGTTGAGGGCGTCTTGCAGGTGAATGGGGGATGATCCGGGCATGTCAGAATCTCCTTTTCAGTCGCAGCATCCACTCGGCTCACGCCTCGGGCTTCCCGCCGGCATCGGCCGTCACTCCCGCATCACGAATTCGTCGAGGTTGATGATCACGTTGGCGGCGAGCGAGTA
>JBMLMS010000022.1:0-9086 GCA_049243925.1 Pirellulales bacterium | reverse complement strand
TTCATGTCCCAGCCGGTTTCCATGAACTCGGCCGCCATCCAATCGAGCAGTTCGGGGTGGCTCGGATACTCGGCTTGATTTCCGAGGTTCTCGCTCGTCTTCACGAGCCCCGTGCCGAACAACCGCTCCCACATCCGGTTCACCCAGACCCGCGCCGTGAGCGGATGATCGCGCGACACGAGCCACTTCGCGAGCGCCAGACGATCGGCCTTCGTGCCCTCGGGCAGCTTCGGCAGGAAGGCGGGTAGCCCTGCCTCCACCTTGTCGCCGCGCTTGTCGTACTCGCCGCGCAGGAGCAGAAACGCGTCGCGTGGTGATCCCTCCTTCATGACCATCACGCTCGCGAGTGACCCCGTGAACGATTCGACGCTCTTCGTGGCGGCGTCGCGCGATGCCTCAGCCTGACGGATCGGCCCATCGACGCTCTCGCGGTAAAACTTCGCGATCTCCGCCCGCTGTGCCGGCGAGCGTTTGGTCGGCTCGATCGCGATCGCGTCTTTGACCGGCTGCGGCAGCTTCGAGCCCGCCACGCCGAGCATGCCTGGCTCGTCGGCTGAAAACGCGAGCCGAAACCGGCCGATCGCGTGGCCGTCGAATGCCTCCTGGCGGATCCGCACCACCAGCCGTGCATTTTCTGGCAGCGTCACGGGCTTCGCGGGAAACACGGCGATCTGCCGGGGCTCGCGCTTCTCCGGGATGTGGCCGTCGATCGCCCAGCCCTTGCCCTTCTCCCCCTCGCGCTGCAGCACGCTCGCCGCAGGCCAGCCTTCCTGCTCGTAGCTCGCCTCGGCCCGCACGAGCTCCACCGGGATCACCTTCGCATCGCCTGGCGGCTCGATCTCCGCCTCGATCTTTGTGATCACGACATTGCCGTTGCCGCTGCGGCCGAAGCCGCCGTTGCCCGCCAGGGTCGCGTCGGGGAGCACTTCGATCCGCAAACCTCCCAGCGTGTCGGCCGGCACGAGCGTCTCGAATTCATACGTGTCCCTCGGCGGCAGCTTTCCCTCCACGAACCACGTGCCGTCCTCGCTCCGGCGGAAGCTCGCCCCGCCGGCACTGCGCAACTCCAACGGCTCGAACGGCTCCCATGCCTCCTGTGGCGCGGCGAGGGCGGGCCGAATCGACTGCTCCCAATCGGCCACGAGCGTGTCGATATTCGCCGCCTCGGCCTTGACGGCGGCTTCGGCGTCAGCCACGACCTGGTTCAAGCGTGCCAGTTCCCGCTCCTGCTCCGGCGAGGGCAGTAGGTGTACGGGATCGATATTGCCGCCACCTCGGTGCTGGGAACCCTGGTTCGTGCCAGTCTCCGGCACGTTATTAAAGAGGGCGAAGAGCGAATAAAACTCCTTCTGCGAGAGCGGATCGTACTTGTGGTCGTGGCAGCGGGCGCAGCCGGCCGATAGCGCCATCCATGTCTGGGCCGTCGTCTCCACCCTGTCGATTACCGTCTCCACCCGCCACTCTTCGGCGATGATGCCCCCTTCGCCATTGAGACGGTGGTTGCGATTGAAGCCCGTGGCCACGATCTGGTCGCGGCCAGGTTTCTCGAGCATGTCGCCGGCGAGCTGGTCGATCGTAAAGCGATCGAACGGCATGTTGTCGTTGTAGGCCTTGATCAGCCAGTCGCGCCATGGCCAATTCTGCCAGCTCGAATCGGTCTGATAGCCGCTGGAGTCGGCATACCGTGCCGCATCAAGCCACTCGATCGCCATCCTTTCGCCGTAATGGGGGCTTGCCAGAAGGCGATCGACGTACTGTTCGTACGCATCGGGCGAAGTATCCGCCACGAAGGCATCGACGTCGGCGGGCACTGGCGGCAGGCCCGTGAGATCGAGGGCCAGCCGGCGGGCCAGCGTCACCTTGTCGGCCTCGGGATTCGGATGCATGCCCTCCTGCTCGAGCCGGCCGAGAATGAAGCGGTCGATCGGCGTCCTCGGCCAGGCGGCGTCCTTCACCTCAGGCTCAGCGGGGCGCTCGACGCGTTCGAACGCCCAGTGACCGCGATATTCGGCCCCCTCGGCGATCCACCGCTTCAGGATCTCAGCTTCGGCCGGCGTGATCGGCTTGTTGACACGAGGCGGCGGCATCACGACGTCGGGGTCGGTGCTCGTGATCCGCGCGATGATCTCGCTCTTCGCCGGATCACCCGGCACGACCGCCGTCGTGCCGCTATCGAGCTCGGCGATCGCAGCGTCACGCACGTCGAGCCGCAGACCCGCCTGCCTGTCTTCGGCATCGGGACCGTGGCAGGAAAAGCACCGATCCGAGAGAATCGGCCGCACGTCGCGGTTGAAGTCGAGGCCGGCCTCGGCTGCCAGAGCCGACGAAGAACTCAGCAGGGCGGAGATCGCAACGACGATCGCGCCGCCATGCGCGGTGGTGCGTCCCATGAACGGCTCCAAGGGCAACACCCGCGTCGCCGTTCGGCGGCCGCTCTCGTCGAGGGGCCGGCCGTCAAACGCGGATCCGAACACCGGGCTCGGATCGATCGGCGGGAACACCCAAACTGTAGCATGGAGCCCCGGGGTCGCCAAACCGGCCACCCCGGGGCTTATGCGTCGATTTCCTGCCGGATCGCGTCAGGTCTCGAAACGTTATTTCGTGGCCTTGAGCCGCTCGACCTCGGCCTCGAGGGCCTTCACCCGCTCCTCGAGCTGCTGAAACTTTTCCTTCGCCTTTTCCATCCGCTCCTTGATGTCCTCGCGGGCCTTCTCCATCCGCTCCCGGCCCTCGTGCATCCGCTTCTCGAGCATGTCGCGCATCTCGGGCGACATCTCGCGTGGCATCCGGGGGCCGCCGCCCCATTCCGGCCGGTCGCCCGGCGGCCCATCGTGACGCGGACCCTCGGCGCGCGGTCCTCCAGGCGGCGGGCCGCGACGGTCGCCGCCCGGCCCCATCCTTCCATCCATTCGCTCGAGCAGCCGGTCGAGCTTGTCGGCGATACGGTCGAGCCGGTCACCCGACTCCCCGGCCCGCTCATACGCCGGCGCATCCTCGGCGGCCCTCACGGCCCCCATCCGATTGGCCGCCACAGCAAGGCCGATTCCACACGCCGCTCCTCCCACCCACTTCCACAGGCTTGTCATGACGATTCTCCTTCAATAAATCGAGGATTCAATGAACCGGTTCAAGAAGCCTGAAGCGTGCGCTGAAGGGAATGCGGCGGCAATGCTCGAAAAACCACACGTTTTCCTCTCGGCTTACGCCTCGGGCTTCCAGCGAAACGACATTGAGCGATTCTCGACGTTCGATGTCGTACGCTAGTCAGGGAATGAACGCCCCGGCCGCTGAAAAGTTTCGGGACCCCTCACTCGTCGATTACGGTTCCGGCCGCCGGCTGGAACTGCTCGGCGGCGTTCTCGTGGACCGGCCGCTCCTCCTGCCCGATCTCCCGCCGCGACGGCTGCCACGCGCCTGGGAGGCTGCGACGGCGACATTCACGACAGCCCCCGGTCGGGCCGGCTCGTGGCACTTCTCGGCCCCGCTTCCCGATCCGTGGCTCGTCCGTATTCCACTCGCCGGGCCAGACACGGCCACGCTCGCCCTCGAAGTGCGGCCCGCACCGTCGGGGCAGCTCGGCGTGTTCCTCGAGCAATTCGACCAGTGCTGCTGGCTCGCCACCGGCACACCACGCGGCGCGCGAATGCTGTCTCTCTTCGCCCACTCCGGGGCGGCGACACTCGCGCTCGCCACCGCCGGGGCCGAGGTGGTGCATGTCGATGCCTCGCGGCAGGCGACGGCGCTCGCGCGGCGCAATGCCGCCGCATCGGGCCTCGATACCGCGCCGATTCGCTGGCTTTGCGAAGACGCCCGCGCGTTCGTGGCGCGGGAAGTGCGGCGCGGCGCCCGGTACGATGGCGTCGTGCTCGACCCGCCGTCGTGGGGCCATGGCCCACGGGGACAGGCGTTTTCGATCGACCGCGACCTCGAGCCCCTGCTCGCCGACCTGGCCGTGCTCGTGGGCCACGGCCGCACGGCTCCGCTCCTGCTCACGTGCCACTCGCCCCGCTGGCATCACCGCCGTCTCCACGACACACTTGCTGAGACATTCGGCACCGCGACCGAGTCAGGCCGGCTCGCATGCCGCGACGCCTCAGGCCGCCAGCTTTCGCTCGGTGATTTTGCCCGCTCAGGTCCCGCCGCATGACCCGCCACGATCCGATCACGAGCACGGCCAATCTCCGCGTGCGCGACGCGGCCCGCCTGCGCGAGGCCGACGCAAGGCGCACGACGGGCCTCACGCTCGTGGACGGCCTGCGCGAGATCGACCGCGCGGTCGTGTCGGGCGTCGAGATCCCGGAAGTATTCCTCGACATCGAGGCGGCTGGAGACGCCGCTCGTGACGGGCTCGTGGCGCGGCTCGAGGCGCGAGGCATCCACGTCATCCCCCTTGCCCGCCGGCCGTTCGAGAAGGTGGCGTTCGGCAGCCGCAACGAAGGCCTCGTGGCCGTGGCCCGATTCAGGGCCAGTGGCCTCGAGAGCTTTGCCGTCGCCGCCGATCGACCGGTGTTCGTCGTCGAAGGGGTCGAGAAGCCAGGCAATCTCGGCGCGATCCTGCGCACGTGCGATGCGGCAGGCATCGCCGGCGTGATCGCCTGCGGCGGCGGCACTGATCCCGCCAATCCTGCGGCGATTCGCGCGAGCCTCGGCACCGTGTTCGCGCTGCCGCTGGCCGTCGCCACGACTGCCGAAGCGATTGACTGGTGTGGCCGAGAACGCCGGCGGGTCATCGCCAGCCTGCCGACAGGCGCACGTCTCTGGTATGAGGCACCGCTCGCCGGCACCAGCGCGATCGTGCTCGGCAGCGAAGCTGATGGCCTGTCCGCCGACTGGCAGCGGGCCGCCGACTCCGGCGTCATCACCCTCGACACCATCCGGCTGCCGATGCAGGGCATCGCCGACAGCCTCAACGTTTCCGCCACGGCGGCCGTCCTCGCCTACGAAGCACTCCGCCAACTTTCCCCATGACCGACTTTCCCATGACCGATCTCTTCGACACGCTCGCCGCTGAGGCCGCTCGCGGCCCGGCCGATCTCTTCGCCACGCTCGCCGCCTCGCTCATCGAGCGGAAGCGTTGGCACGCGCTCTTCGATCTGCGGCTGCTGGAAGCCCGTGCCGCCCTCGGGCTACCGCTCACCGGGGATCTCGGGCCTCTCGAGGCCACCGTCCGCGACGCACTCGACGAGCGATCGCTCGCCGCCTGCCGCGAGGTGGGCTGGCCGCTTCTCGACGAGGGATCGGTGGCGGCCGCGTGGATGTATCTTCGCGCCGCCGCCGAACCGGCCACGGTGGCGACGAAACTCCGCGACCTTGCAGCCCGTCTGCCCGCCGACAGCGAAGCTGCCGAGGCTGTCCACGGTGAACTCCTGCACATCGCCCTCTGGGAAGGGATCGACCCGGCCCTCGGCCTCGAACTCGTACTCGAGGCGCAGGGCACCTGCAACGCGATCACGGCCTACGAGCAGGCGGTGTCGCGGCTCCCGGCCGCACGGCAGCAGGCCGCCGCTGCGGTGCTCGTGGCGCACCTGCATCGCGAGGTGCTCGCGAACCTGGCGGCCGACCTCGAACGCCGCGGGCTCGTCAAGCCTGATGCTCCGCCCACCTCGCTCGTGGAGCTCTTGGCGGCTGCAGGCGGTCTGGTCGACGACCCGAGCGTGCACGTGGACGTGTCGCACCTCCAGTCGGTGCTCCGGATCGCGCGGGTGGTGACCGATCGCACCATGATCGAGCAGGCGTGGGAACTCGCCTCGTATGCCTCCCGCCTGCCGGCGGAGGCGACCTATCCGGGCGAGCCGCCGTTCGAGAACGTGGGGGAAGCATCACGGCTGTTCTATGCGGCGCTGCTCGGCCGCGACGTGGAAGCCGCCGTGAAATTCTTCAGGGCCGCCGCGGCCACCGCCCGGCTCGACGAAGCGGGCACGCTGCCCGCAGACATCCTCGCGCTTCTGCTCTGGCGGCTGGGCCGGCCGGCCGAGGCGCTGCATGCCGTGCTCGAGCGACCGGCCGACGGCGGGATGCCGAGCGTCGTACAGGCGAGTGGCATGCTGCCCTCGCTCGTGGAGATGGCAGCGGCGGGCGACGCGCTCGACGCGCTGCGCAAGGCCTGCCGCGACCGCGGCGACGAGATCACGTTCGCCGCGACGTATGCGGTGCGCAGCACGAACCCGTAGCGTCAGGCCCGGGAGGGCCGGGTAACCACCAGCGGGCGGAGGCCCGCCAAGGGACGGTCGGCACGACGCCGAGCCGTCCCGTGAAACTGTCCGTCTACTTGCACGTCCGGCAGCCGGCCCACGTGGCGTAGCCGAGTTGCTCGGCCGTCATGAACCCGCGGCCCGGCGGCAGTTGCCACGGGGCGAGCATGTCGGGGCCTTGCATCGCGCCGTTGCAGCCCCGCCACCGGTTGCAGGCGTCGCACGGGTCACAGCGGCTCGGCTCGTGCTTTGCCCCGCAGTAGCGCGGGCCGCAACCGGTATCGCCGTAGGGCGTCTCCATCCCCGCGACACTCGGCCCGCACGTACGGCAGCGAAACGCCTCGCCCGCCGACGCCACGGAACAGAGGAGCCCGCCGACCACCACTCCAAAAACGCACGCGTATTTCATGCCAGTTGTATCGGTCATGCAGAACGCACGCCGGCGTCACACGCTGGCGGGATGGAACGACCACATGCAAATTGCCTGGCTTGCCCGTACGTGGGGCGACCGTCTCGGTTGCCACCAAGGCCGGCTTGCCCCACTTCACGTCCGTTACGAGACCGCCACAGGCGGGGCGGAGCGGACGCGCTCGAAGAGCCGCACATACTCCCGGGCACTCGCATCCCACGACCAGTCTTGGTTCATCACCTGCCGCACGAGCCCACCCCATAGCGCGGGGTCGGCGTGCGCGGCGAGCGCACGGTCGAGGGCATGCTCGAGCGCGAGCGAATCGAAGGCCTCGAACACGAACCCACTCGCACGGCCGCTCGCGAGGGCCTCCGGCGTGGCATCGACCACCGTATCCACGAGCCCGCCCGTCGCCCGCACCACGGGAATTGTGCCGTAGCGGAGGGCGTAGAGCTGCGTGAGCCCGCACGGCTCATAGCGGCTCGGCACGAGCGCGATGTCGGCCGCCGCGAACACCAGGTGCGCGAACTCCTCGTCGAACCCGATCACCACATCGATCGTGCCGGGATACGCTGCGGCCGCATGGCGGAGCGCATCCTCCGTGTCGGCCGAGCCCGTGCCGAGGATCACGAAGTGCGCCCGGCCGCTGCCCGCCATCCGCCCGAGCATCTCGATCACGAGATCGATTCCCTTCTGTTCGACGAGCCGGCCGACCAGGGCCACGAGCGGCCGCGGATCGGGGGCAGCATGGCCGAGCCGGGCTGCGAGCGCGATGCGGGCGGCATCTTTGCCTTCGGCGACGGTGTCAAGCCCGAAGCCGCGCGGAATGTGCCGATCGGCGGCGGGGTTCCACACGGTAGTGTCGATACCGTTGACGATTCCCACGAGTGCGTCGCTCCGCGATGCGAGCACGCCCTCAAGGCCGCAGCCCCCGGGGGCGTGTTGGATCTCGCGGGCATAGGTCGGGCTCACGGTGCTGATGGCATCCGCAAACACGAGGCCCGTCTTCAAAAAGCTCAGCTGCCCGTAAAACTCCATCTGCTGCCAGTTGAAATACTTCCAGTCGAAGCCGGTGAGCAGCATGTCCCAGTGCCAAAACAGGCCCTGGTAGGCCATGTTGTGGATCGTCATCACCGATCGGGCCTGCGAGAGCATCGGCCAGGCCTGATAGACGAGCTTCTGATACGCGGGCACGAGCCCCGCCTGCCAGTCGTGGCAGTGAAGGATGTCGAAGGGGCGATCCTGCCGGCCGGCGAGCTCAAGCGCGGCTCGGGCGAAGAAGATGAATCGCTCGGCGTTGTCGGCGTAGTCTTCGGCGCCGCCGTAGAGCGTGGGCCGGTCGAAGCAGCCATCATTGGCGATGAAAAACGTCGTGACGTTTGTGCCCGGCAGCCGGCCGCGCAGAATTCGCGCCGTCGCCCGGCGGGCCCCGAGCGGCACCTCGAATACGAGGCCCGTCTCCTCGATCGGCAGTCCCTTCGTAAGCACGTCGCGATAGGCGGGCATCACAAGCGTGACATCGCACCCGAGCCGCGCGAGTGCGCCAGGCAGGGCGCCTGCCACATCTGCCAGCCCGCCGGTTTTGGCGAACGGCGCCGCCTCGCTCGCCACCATGAGCACGCGCATCGGCTGGGCTTTCACCGGGGGAATGGCACCGGCCGCTCCGCCGGCCTGCCACCGAAGTATAAGATGCCGCCCAGCACCATGTCGCCGCTCGTCAATCCCGCCGCGCCCTTTCGGTTTCGGCTCGTCTGCCCACGGCGGGCGACGCTCTGGCCGCGCACACCCACGCAGCTCGACGACGCCTGCCGGCTCCCCCCGCTCGCGCCGCTCGCCAACGTGCCCGACGTGCTCGACCTCTGGATCGCCTGGAACGACACCGGACTCGGCGTGCGGGCGATCGCCCGGGGCGTGGGCGCATCGCGCTGGTGCCAGCCGACGCGGCCGGAAGACAGCGACGGCCTCCACCTCTGGATCGCCACCCGGCCCACGGGAGACAGCCACCGCGCCGGCCGCTATTGCCGCCGGCTCGCGCTCCTGCCCACCGGCGGCGGACGCATGGCCGACCAGGCCGTTGCCGTGGCCGCCCAGATCCCGCGCACGAGCGAAGTGCCGGCCGAACTCCTCCCCGGCGCCGTCTCCATCGAAGGCAAACTCGCCCCCGACGGCTGGCGGATCGAGGCATTTGTGTCAGCAGCCGCGCTTCCCGGCTGGGATCCCGCCGAGATTCCCCGGCTCGGATTCTGCGCGGCGCTCGTCGATCGCAAGCTCGGCCGCGTGCCCTTCTGCGCCCCGCCCGAATACCCGTGGGACGGCGACCCCACGACCTGGGCCGAACTCGAGCTGGCTTCGTGATCGAAGAAGTGCGCCGGCGAGGGGCAAGCGTCACTCTCTCTGCGTCGCTCGCTCGTGGGGCAGGTGATAAAGCCAGGCATTCGAAGCCGGCGGTAGGCATGCTCGACTCCGGTCGTGTTGAGAGTACAGGA
>JBMLMS010000021.1:0-8907 GCA_049243925.1 Pirellulales bacterium | reverse complement strand
ATCACCTTGCCCGCCTTCTCGACCACGAGCACGTCGCCCACCCGGATGTCCTTACGGGCCACTTCGTCGGCATTGTGCAGGCTCGCCCGGCTGACGGTCGTGCCGGCAAGTTCCACCGGTTCGAGATCGGCGACGGGCGTGATCGTGCCGCCGCGGCCCACCTGCACGCGAATGCCGGCGAGCTTCGTCGTGGCCTCGAACTTCTCGAACTTCCACGCGATCGCCCAGCGCGGGCTCTTCGCGGTGGCTCCGAGCCGCCGCTGCTGGTCGAAGCGATCGACCTTCACGACGAACCCGTCCACCTCGAAATCGAGCGCATGCAGCTCCTCGATCAGCGCCGTGCCGCGTTCGACAAGGGCGTCGAGCGACTCGAACGTCTGCGTGCCCGGGGCGACCGGCAGCCCGGCCTGCAGGGCCCAGGCGAGCAGCTCCGATTGCGACGTCGCCCCGAGGCCGGCCGCATCGCCCACGCCGTGGCAAAAAAACCGCAGCGGCCGCTTCGCGCACTCGCGGGGGTCGAGCAGCCGAATGCTCCCGGCGGCCACATTTCGCGTGTTCGCAAAGGGGGCGAGGCCGGCGGCGGCCTGAGCCTCGTTCAAGGTCACGAGGTCGGAGTTCGTCATGTAAATCTCGCCGCGGATCTCGACGAGCGCAGGCGGGGCGTCGAGATCGAGCACCAGCGGCACGCCATGAATCGTGCGCACGTTGTGCGTGATGTCGTCGCCGACCACGCCGTTGCCGCGGGTGGCTCCGAGCACGAGCCGGCCATTCTCGTAGGTCAGCGACACGGCCACTCCGTCGATCTTGAGCTCGAGGATCCAGTCGATCGGCGCCGCTCCCTCCTTTCCCTCGTGGAGGAGCTTCTCGACGCGACGGCCCCAGGCGACGAGATCTTCGGCGCTGTAGGTGTTGTCCATCGACAGCATCGGCAGCCGATGCGTCACCGACTCGAGCTCGGGTACCGCCTCGTCGCCCACCCGTTGCGTCGGGCTGTCGGGCGTGACGAGGTCGGGATGCTGCTCTTCGAGAGCCCGCAGCTCCGCGAGGAGCCGGTCGTACTCGCGGTCGCTGATCTCGGGCCGCGCCTCGACGTAATACTTCCGATCGTGGTGCCGGATTTGGTCCCGCAGGGCCGCAATCCGCTTCGCGGCCGACGCGGTCACGGCTGCTTCTTCCGGCCGCGATATTCGTCGAGGGCGACGGCGCCCACGGTGGCCACCGCGAGCACCACAAGCTGCCCGGTGAGGAGGGCCGTACCGTGCTTGTGCATGAACAGTTCGAGCGGGGCCTTCGCGTCGCGCGCCGTCTCCGGCCGCACTCCGCGGAGCACCGTCAGGCACGAACTCGCCGCGGTAATCGTGAACAAGAAGCCCACGACGCCGAGTACGACGTAAAACGGATTCTGCGGAGCCTTGCGCATGGCCAAAGTATAGCCGGTTCGGCGTCACACGCCGGCCACTCCGGACTGCGGCTTCGCAGGCGTATACTGTACCGGCGTGATGCAGTCTGGGCTCGCGCTCAGGACATTCAGACCATCGGGAGTGAGCACTCGCCTTTGACCTCGACGGATCGACCGCTTCAGGAGCCATGCCGTGCTGGGTTCTATCCGTCGCCGCTTGGCCGGGGTGTTCGACACGCTCGACAGCCCGCCTGTGCGGACTGCGCTCGAACGCGGCGTCGTCCTGGCCGCCGCGACAGGTTTCCTCGTCCACCTCGCCGTCATCGGGGTCGCCCGGTTTTTTCCAGACCTGCCGCAGACGGTTTTCGAGGGCCTCGATAAAAGTCCGTTCCACGCGGTCTACACCCCGTTCAGCGTAATCCTCTTCTACGAGGTGCTGCTGCTGGTGTTCGCGCTCGCCGCCTCGCACACCGGCGAGATCGCCACGCAGTATCAAATCATTTCTCTGATCGTCGTCCGCCGGGTGTTCAAGGACATCGGCAGTTTCAGCGAGCTGGAAAACTGGCTGGCCGAGCCCGAGGCGGTCAAGGCTGTGCTGCTCGACATGGCCGGCGCCGTATTGATGTTTCTGATCGTCACCGGATTCACGTATCTCAGGCACAAGACACCCAAGGCGCCGATCCGCCGCGACTTGCAGGGCTTCATCGAACTCAAGAAGGCAGTGGCCGTGCTGCTCCTGGTCGTGCTGGTCGCCCTGGCGGCGATCAATCTGGCCAGTTGGCTCGGTATGGTGAGCGGCCTGCCGGTGATCCTGGCGGCGCCGGCCAACGTGGATTTGTTTTTCTTTCCCCGCTTCTTCGAGTTCATGATTTTTACCGACGTGTTTCTGCTGATCGTGTCGCTCGCCTACTACGATCGCTACGAATACGTGTTTCGCAACGCCGGGTTCGTGATCTCCACGGTCCTGCTGCGGGTGTCGCTCGAGACACCCAAGCCATACGACCTCCTGCTCGCGTTGACCGCGATGCTCTACGGGCTGGCCGTGCTCGGGGTCTTCGCGTGTTTGGCCACGATCGAGCGCGGCTCAATCGATCGGCGGAAAGAGGACTGACGTCGCTCCGGATTCGGTGCCTGGCACCGAATCTGGGATCCAGCAGCCAACCGAGAGCATCGCGAGCGCCAGGCCCCAGAAGGGCTCGCCGGCCACGAGGCCGATGAGCGGCCAGGCGACGAGCGCTACGGGCACGAGCAACCGCCGTACCGACGGAACCCAGAGCCCCACGGCAAACACCACCTCGAAGAGCACGATCGCGTGCGTGATGATGTTCACGAGGTATTCCGACCCGAGGAATGGGCCCGTGAGGTCGACGAGCGGCGACTCCGCCCGCGCGGCGAGCCACCACGCGGCAGTGCCGTTCCACCACACGTCGCCCTTGAGCTGCGCGAGGGCGGCCGCGCCCGCGATCACCGCCGCATGCACCCGCAGCAGACCGAGGGCGACCCGCGTGCGCACGCTCGCCTGCGGCGCGGGGCGGCCGAGCCATGCGCCGATACATCGATCGACTGACAGGGCAGCGCCCGAGCGGCCGATCGCCAGGCACCAGAGGATCACGGCCACCACATCGTCCGCCGGGCCCACGAGCATCGGCCCGCGATGCAGGAGCGACGCGAACATCACGGCCCCGAGCACCGTGACCACGGGCGTGGCGAGGCCGATCGTCACGGCCACGAGCACGAGGCCACCGAGGCCATACGCGATCAGCAGGCCGGCCGACGAAGTCGTGAGATCGAACAGCGACACGGCCCAGGGCGAGCGCCACGCTGCGAGCAGCGGCGGCGAGATCATGCCGAACGGCCCGAACCACGTCTCGAGATCCCCCGCATAGCTCGCCCACAGCGCGAGCGCCAGCAGGCCTCCGAAGATCCGCACGACCGCCAGCGGCCACGGCCCCGCGGGCGTGAACCAAAACCGCGTCCACGTGGCACCGATCGATTCGGTGAGCGACGCCGCTGCCGACACTCGCGCAGGGGGCTTCATGGCGCCGGCTCCTTGACGAGCGGCGCGAGTTCTTCACGCGGCGTCGACCCGATCAACTGCACCTCACCATCGACGAACCGCACCCGCGCCGCGTAGGGCTGCTCGTCGCGGCCGGCCACGTCGGCCAGACCGTCGAGCACGTCGCGCCGGTCGGGGGGCAGATGCCGCAGCACGCGAAGCGAGACGTCGCTTGTGTACCAGGGGATGAACACGCCCTGGCCGATGGCAGCAGGCAGGAGCGCCTCCCGCTCCGGATCACTCTCGCTCACCGCCGTAGCCCGCGCCAGGCGGCGCCACCTGGCCGCGCGTTCGCCGTGCATTGCGGGCCCGGGCAGGATCACCGGCTCGGGAGCGGCCGGGTCGTCGAGCCGCCGGATCTCGAAGCGGTGGTCGCCATCCTCCGCGAGGCCGTGCGTGAGCCGGGTGTCGTAGCCGAGGTCGAGCCAGAGGGGCGTCATCCAGGGGGAAAAGAGTTTCGACTTGACCGTGCGCACGATCGCCGAACTGCCGCTCGCCGAATTGCCCGCCACGCACAGCGCGAGCCCGACGAGATACAGCGCGAGGGCCACCGTGAGCCCGGCACGCAGGGCGTCGGAAAGCGGCGGTGGGGGCGTTTTTTCCGGCATGGCACTGTAGGGGGGCAGGAAGGTTTTTCCCGCCCTCAACAGTCGCTTCGCGTTGACATTCCCGCAAGCGGCCGATAGTTTCGGGGCTGTTGCCCAGCGTTCGAGTCACCGTTCATCGCTGGGGGATTAGCTCAATTGGGAGAGCGTCTGGCTGGCAGCCAGAAGGTCAGGGGTTCGAATCCCCTATCCTCCATTTGTCATGACTCACGCGGCTGCAGCCTCCGATTCCCCCCTGCGGGCCTGCGAGATCGCCTGGCTCGACGGGAGCATGATCCAGCGGGGTGCGCTTTCGATTCCGGTGGGCGACGCCGGCTTCGTGCTCGGGGCCACCGTCACGGAGCAACTCCGCACCTTCGCCGGGCGGCTCTTCCTCCCCGATCGCCATGCCGCCCGGTTCCGCGAATCGCTTCGGATCGCCGGCGTCGCTGCCGAGCCACTCGTCGATGCAGCCTTCACGGCCGCTGTGGAGGTCGCCGCCCACAACCACGCGCTCGGCCCCGCGGGTGGTGACCTCGGCGTCGTGATCTTCGCCACCCCCGGCGATCTGCCGGCGCAGCACGAGGGCCGCCGCTCACCACCGCGTGTGGTCGTGCACACCTTCCCTCTCGCCTTCACGCTCTGGGCCCGCGCCTACAGTGAGGGCGTGTCACTCCGCAGCGTGCCGGTGACCCAGGTGCCGGCGACCTCGTGGCCCCTCGCGCTCAAGTGCCGCAGCCGCATGCACTACCATCTCGCCGATCAGGTGGCTGCGGCCGCCGAGCCGGGTGCCCGGGCGATTCTCTGCCATCCCGACGGCCGAGTGAGCGAAACCTCCACGGCGAACATCGCGATCGTCCGGCAGGGCGAGATTCTCACACCACCGCCGGCCGACTCCCTCGCCGGCATCAGCCTCGGCCATGTCCGCGGGCTCGCGCTGGCCCATGGCATCGCCTGGAAGGAGCGGTCGCTCTTGCTCGCCGACCTCGCCGCCGCCGACGAAATCCTGCTCACGAGCACGCCCAACTGCCTGCTGCCCGCCACGCAGTTCGACGGGCACCCCGTGGGAAACGGCCGCCCCGGCGACGTGTACCGCAGATTGCTCGCGGCCTGGAGCGAAGGCGTCGGCATCGACATCGCCAGGCAGGCGCGTGGCGCGGCCGGCTGACGAAAATCGGCGCCCGCGACGCCTGCCGAACCAAAACTGCGGTTGCCAGTCGGCTCGCCAGCCCCATAATTCCCTCCGGATGAAGGGTGGTGCGGCCCGCGGCCCCACGCCCTTCGTCCGGAGACTGGTGTCTTCTTCCCACCTGCCAGTCGTCCGGAGCATCCCGGGAGGCACGCACGCCTCTTGAGTGGCCGTCGTCGAAGCGGCGGCCTTCAGGGATCGTTGTTCGATTCACCGTCCGGGGCACGTCGTGCCCCTGGATCACTTCTGGAGGTTTTCATGATTCCCCTTCTGGCTCAGTTGTTCGCCGCTGCAAACGGCGTGATTCCGCTGTCGAATGATTTCGCGGCGAACACGCCCCTGCAGTCGATCACGCTGTATCTCTTTTTCGCGGGCACCGTCGCCATGGGCGCTGGCGCCCTGTATTTCTTCCTGCTGCGCAACAACGTCGATCCGGTGTATCGCAGCACGATGGTGGTGGCAGGGCTCGTGTGCGCGATCGCCTGCTTCCACTACTACAAGATGACGTACGTCTACCAGGAGTCGGGCGGGCAGTTCCCGACCGCGCTTCGCTACATCGACTGGCTATTCACCACGCCGCTGTTGCTCGTGAAGTTTCCGCTGCTCCTGCGCATGGGCGAACGGGGCACGAAGTTCTTCGCGCAGCTCGTGCTGCTCGACATCGTGATGATCGTCACGGCGTTCATCGCCGAAACGTCGCCGGTGAACTCCGAGCGGTGGTGGACTTTCTTCCTCGTGTCGTGCGTCTGTGAGGCGCTGATCGTGGGCGTGCTCTACATGTCGCTCGGACAGGCGATTGCCGAGGCCCCCGCGCCGCTGGCCAAGTCGCTGGAGACGATGCGGCTGTTTGTGCTCATCGGCTGGGCGATCTACCCGATCGGCTTCCTGATGGCACGCTCTGGCTACGGCGAACTGCGGGAGATCTTCTACAACGTCGCCGACGTGATCAACAAAGTGGGCTTCGGTCTGGTCGCCTACCACGGCATCCAGGCGATGAGCCACGGCCACTCGTCGGAAACCAAGCCGCGGTACTAGCACCTGGCAAGGTGGGGCGCCGGCTCGGGGGCGGCAACTGTTTCTTCACGAAACATCGGCATCCTGCCGATTTTCGCGAGGCTCGTCGCGACGGTTTCATTGCCGTCGCGCCGTGAGTGTTCGCCGACCCCCGAGCCTCCCCCTCCAGACTGGGAGGCTCGGGGCTGGGCAGCCACGAGCCGGATTGGGCGAAGAGACGAGAGGTTCTCCGTGGGTTCCGAAGCCTTCCACACAATCGGCTTTCGGCTCGTGCCGCTCGGCGTGATGCTGGCGGCGGCGATTGCAGGCTGGCTCGGTGGCCCGGGCTGGTCGGAGCGGGTGGCGCCGCTGCCGTGGCTCGTGTCGCTCATCGTCGTCGGGCTGCCGCATGGTGCGGCTGACTTGGCCGTCACGCGGCGGCTCGGCCGGGGCTCGGCCGCGCGTGTGTTTTCGATCTATCTGGCCTGCATGGTGGCCGTGTTCGCCGTGTTCATGGCGGCGCCGGTGCCGCTGATCATGCTCTTCGCGGCGCTCTCTGTCTGGCACTTCGGCATGGGGCACGCCGACGGGCAGGCTCCGCCTGTGGGCTCGGGGCTGCCGGCACAGATGCGGGCGGCGCTCGCCCGCGGTGCTCCCGTGCTTGGTGTGCCTCTGGCCGTATGGCCTGCCGCCACGGCAGACGTCGTCATCCGCCTCGTCGTGCTCGTGGGCTCGCCAGGCCAGGCCGACCGCGCACGCGCGTCCTTCACGCCCGATGCGATCCACGCCGTCGGCATCGGGCTCGTCGCCCTGGGCGCCGTCATGCTCGCGGCCGAGGCTTGGGCCACTCGCCGCACGCCCGGCGCGCTGCAGCGTTCGCTCGATACTGTGGTCGATGTCGGCGTGCTGAGCCTGCTGGGCGCGACCACCGATCCCCTGTTCGCGGTCGGGCTCTCGTTTCTCGTGTGGCACGCGTGGCGTCACCTCTGGCTGCTCGCCCCGCTCGTCACGGCCGTCGAGCCGCACGACAGCCCCACGCTCTGGCGGGCGCTTCTGCGGCTGCACGTGGCCGCCCTGCCGCTGCTCGTGCCCACCTGGGGGGTGATTCTCGCCGCCTGGTGGTGGCTCGCGCCCACCCACTCGGCCCGCGATCTCGCGATCCTTTCGCTCGCCGTCTACCTCGTCGTCACGCCCTCGCACGACCTGCTGATCGACCTCTTGCGGTCGCGGGCGCATACTGAGCCACGGCCCGTGCCCGAGCCCTCCGCCATCTCGCCCTCATGCGCCGCGCGACTCGCCTCCTCGTCGTCCTGACGCTCGCCGCCGTCGCCGTTCCGCTCGTGCCGTTCGTCTTGTTCGGCACCCGGCTCGATCAGCTCGTGGCCACCTGGCTCGAGCCGCGGCCCGCTCCGGCCACGCTCGCCATGCTCGAAGTGGGCGTGCTGGCTGCCGACCTTCTGCTACCCGTCCCGTCGAGCATGGTGGCGACGCTCGGCGGCGCGGAGCTCGGCATCGGCCTGGGCACGGCCTGTGCCTTTCTCGGCCTGACGGCCGGCAGCCTCGCCGGCTGGTGGCTCGGCCGGGCCGCAGCGGCCGGGCCCCTCGCACGGCTTGGTATCGCCGACCGTCGCGACCTCGAACGCCGCCAGCGGCAACTGGGGCCCCTGCTCGTGGTGCTCACCCGGCCGCTGCCGATTGTGGCCGAGGCCGCGGCACTCGTGGCCGGGGGCTCCGGCATGCGTCTGGCCGATTTCCTGCCGGCGGCCGCCAGCGGCAACCTCGTGATCGCCATCCTCTGGTCGGCGGCGGGCGCCCTCGGCCGGGCCGCCGACTCGCTGCCGTTGATGCTCGTCTGGTCCCTCGTGATCCCCGTGGCGCTCGCCTGGCTGGCCGTGCGCGGCCGCACGCAGCCTGCCGACTGACGGCAGAAAGGCTATGCTCTCGCCGCCATGGACGCGCTCAAATACGTGCTCGACGTCTTCCTTCATCTCGACGAGCATCTCCACGCCGTCATCGAGGCCTGGGGCCCGTGGACCTACGTGCTCTTGTTCGTGATCATTCTCTGCGAGACCGGCCTCGTGGTCACGCCATTCCTCCCGGGCGACTCGCTCCTCTTCGCGGCCGGCGCTATGGCGGCCCTCTACCCCGAGCATCTCGGTATTCTCACGCTCCTCGGCCTGCTCTTCGTCGCCGCCGTGCTGGGCGACACGCTCAACTACTGGATCGGCCGTCAGGTGGGCCCGCGCGCCTTCCGCATCAACACCTGGTTTCTCAAGCACGAAAACCTCGTCAAGACGCAGGCCTTCTACGAGAAGCACGGCGGCAAGACGATCGTGCTCGCCCGGTTCGTGCCGATCATCCGCACGTTCGCCCCGTTCGTGGCGGGCGTGGGTCGCATGGACTACCGGCAATTCCTCTGGTTCAACGTACTCGGCGGCTTCCTCTGGGTCGTGCTCTGCACGCTGGCCGGCTACTTCTTCGGCAACGTGCCGGTCGTGAAGGAAAACTTCGAGCTCGTGGTGGTGGGCATCGTGCTCATGTCCGTCCTCCCGGTCGCCTACGAACTCTGGGCCACACGTCGCAAGTAACGCCCGTGTGTAGGACAGGCTTCAGCCTGTCCCTTCCGCCAAAGCGCCCAACCCGGCTCGGGGTTACCCCGTACCGTCTCGCCGGACGTTCGCCTCCG
>JBMLMS010000020.1:0-7356 GCA_049243925.1 Pirellulales bacterium | reverse complement strand
CGTGCGCCGCGCCGTGGTCACTCCCGGTGAGGCACGCCCGATGAGCAACCGGCTTTCCAAACGCACCGCCGCCGATACCGCGCATCCGCTCGACTGGATGGGGACCGACGGGCTGTTCACGCCGCAGGGCTATGAGCCTGGCTACGATTATCCACTCGTCGTCTGGCTGCCCGACCGGGCGGGGCGGTTCGACATCGGCCGGGCGATGAAGCGGCTCAGCCTGCGGAACTACGTCGCCATCGCGCCCGACTTCGATCCTCGCGCGGGCCACGAGCCGCTCTGGGAGGCAATCGAGCGTATCCGTGATCGCGCGAGCATTCATCCACAGCGCATCTATCTGGTGGGGCAGGGGAGTGGCGGCACCGAGGCGTTTCGGATCGGCTGCCGGCATCCCGAGGCGTTCGCCGGCGTGGTGTCGCTCGGTGGGGCGTTTCCGCTCGACGAAGGGCTGTTCGCCCGGCTCGCCGACGTACGCCGCCTGCCGATGCTGCTCTGCTGCCAAAGGTCCGTCTGCCCCGAGGCCACCTGCCTGACCGATCGCACGCTGCGGGTGTTCCACGCGGCCGGTGCGATGCTGGCGATGCGGATTTATCCCGACTCCAAGCCTCTCTCCAAGGCGATTCTCACCGACGTCAACCGCTGGCTCATGGACGAAGTCTGCGGCACCTCGGCCCTCGTTCCCTCTCCGGCCGCATCATGACACCCGCCGAGCACAACGATCCGATGATCCTGCCGATGGTGCCGCCCCGCGGCCTGCTCGAGGCGATCCTCGACGAGGTGCGGGCGGTGTGCGCTGAACGCGGCATCGCCGACTGCCATGTGACGCTCGACGTGGCCGACCGGCATGTGCTTCAGGTCGATCCGGCGACGGTGCGCGACATTCTCGCGAGCCTTCTGCTGCGGGCCTTCGAAAATGCCGCCCGGCCGTCCGGCTCGAGCGACGTGCCGCAGATGCGCGAGATCGTGATCACGAGCGTGGAGCACGCCGATGCGATCGAGCTCGAAGTGGCCGACTCCGGTCCGTCGGCCGACCACGTGTCTGATGATTCGCTCGGGCCGCTCGTGGCGGCCGTCGGGGGCGGGCTCTCCGTCGCAGCCTGCCCGGAGGGTGGCCGCGCCGTGACGCTGCGCCTGCCGCACCGCCGGCTGCGCCGACGAGCCGCTTAGCCAGATCGATCCACCGCCCATCCCCGCCAGGACACGCCGTGCATGGATGCACGCCTCCTTCCTCCGACCCGCGAACGGCAGTCGTTCCTTTCCCCGGCGCAGGTCATCGCGCTCGGGCTCGTGGCGGCGTCGCTCGGGTGGGCGGCCTGGCTGCTTCGCGACCAGCCGATCCGCGAGGAGGCGGAACTTCTCGCAGGAAGCGTGCTACCGTCATCGGAGCTCGCGCTCATGGAGGCGGCGTTCGACCGCGCCCAGCTCACCGACTATCGCACCGAGGGGGGCCGCGTCTACGTGCCCCGCAGTCGACAGAGCGCCTACATGCGGGCTCTCGTCGACGCCGAGGCGCTGCCGCGTGAATTTGGCGGCAGCCTCCGCCGAGCGCTCGCGAACAACAGTCCCTGGCAGAGCAAGGCCGTACAGGCGGAATTGCTCCGTGTGGCCACGCAAGACGAGCTCTCGCTCGTGCTCTGTTCGATGCCCGGCATCGAGCGGGCCGCCGTGCTCTACGACGTGGAGCAGCAAGCGGGGCTCACCGGCGGCAGCGTCAAGACGGCCAGCGTGAGCATTCGCACGCAGCCCGACGCCGAGCTCGACGCTTCCCGAGTGCAGGCGATCCGCGTGCTCGTGGCGGCCTCGATCGCAGGGCTCTCTCCCGAACGTGTCGCCGTCACCGACCTGCGCAACGGCCGTGTGTTCGCCGGCCCGCTCGAGGCGGGCACCGACGACGTCGCCGGCTTGGCGCTCGCCCGCAAGCTCGCTTACGAACGCGCCCTCGCCACGAAGCTGCGGCAGGCCATCGCCTACGTGAAGGGGGCGGTCGTCGACGTCACGGCGGAGTTCGTCGCCGCCGACGCGGTTCCGTCGCCGGTCGTTCCGGCCGAAGGAGAGCCGTCGCAGAAGCCGGCCGATGCGAATGCGCCGGCCGAGTTGCCGGCGGCGCCTCCGCAGGCTGCCGAGCCACCGCGTCTGGCGCGGGGCAACACATTGCACTCGCTCCATGTGTCGATCGCCGTTCCCGAGTCGTATGTGCGCGCGACGCATGCCGACCGCGGCCTCGACGCCGCGGCAGCAGCGGCCGCGGAGGCCGAGGAACTCACTCGGATTCACGACCTCGCGATGCGGTCATTGCCGGCCACAACTGCGGCCAACGGATGCCGCGTCGTCGTAGCGAGTTTTCCGGCGCCGGGCCACGTGGGGCAGCGCGGCCACACACCGCAGGCCGCCCGCACGCCGGCCTCCGACGATCCTGCGGCTGCAAGCCATCCGATGTCGCTGCAAGAGGTGCTGACACAGCTCGTCGGCGGCAACCTTCGCTTCAATCCCGATGCAGTGCCGCGCGAGATGCTCGTGGCCGTGGGCAGTGTGATCGCCGGCCTCCTGGCCGCGATTCTCTGGCTCGCCGGTTCACGGCGACGGCAGGATCATGCTCCGTCGGGATACGGTCGTGGGCGACAGCCGGAGATCGACTGGTCGCGGGTCGACGCCTCCCGGGCCGACCCGACCGAATCGCTGAGCCTCCCGCCGCGGGAATTCAGGTCTGCAGCATGAGCCGCCTCGCTTCGCCACTGCGAATGGCGGCTGTCGTGGTGGCGGCCGTCGTGGGCCTCACAGGAGTACATGCTGCGGCACGTACGAGCCTGGCGGCTGAACCAGCGCCGATCGCGCCGAGCCCGGCCGCAGAACCGGCTGACCACGCAGAACCGCCCACCGCACAGGGCCCGGCGACGCCAGCCCCGGCCACGCTGCCGCCGCCCGTCGCGCTCGATCCCGCCGCCACCGCGGGCCGGACGGCGAGGCCGGCATCGCCGGCGCTCGTCTCCACCGGCACGCTCGCGGTGCTTGCCGCCGCCTGCACCGCGCTCGTCGTTCTCCGGCTGGTAGGCCGACGCCGCATTGCTCCCGTGCCGCCCGACGTCTTCGAAGTGCTCGGCGAGGCGAGCCTGGCCGGCCAGCACGGCGTGCGGATCGTTCGCTTCGGGCCGAAAACGCTCCTCGTGAGCGTGTCGTCCAGCGGCTGCCGCACACTCGCCGAGCTCACCGATCCGGAGGCCACCGCCTGTATCGTGTCTGCCTGCCGTGGCGCTCATCCCCCACACACGCCCCGCACCAAGCCGCCGGCCATCCGCGCCGCGGCCCTCGTACTCGCGGCCGTCCTGTCGAGCGCGGGCCTCGCCGCGGCCGCCGAGCCTGCCGACCCGGCCGTGGCGCCGGTGCCGGCTCCCGTCGCCGACACGTCAGCCGCGCCGTGGGCCGACATGGCCGCCCGAATGCTCGGCGGCCGGTCGCTCGATGCCACGCTCTCGGCCGCGGTGATGTTCGGCGTGGCAAGCCTCGCGCCGGCCGTGCTGCTCATGACCACGTCGTTCGTGCGGATGTCGGTGGTGCTGTCGCTCCTGCGGCAGGGTCTCGGCACGCAACATCTGCCGTCGAATCAGATCGTCACCTCGCTGGCGCTCTTTCTCTCGGCGCTCGTCATGTGGCCGGTGTGGACGCAGGCATGGAGGGCCGGGGTCGAGCCGTATCAGGAGGGGCGAATCAGCCTCGTCGAGGCCTACGAGCAGGGCACGCTTCCGATCCGCCGCTGGATGGCCGGGCAGATCGAGCAGGCTGGTAACCGCGACACCATGCTGCTGTTTCTCGAGCGGCATCCGGCCGCGCCCCACGACGTGAAGACCTACGACGACGTGCCGGTCGAGTCGCTGCTGCCAGCCTTTCTGGTCAGCGAACTGGAGACGGCGTTTTCGATCGGCTTCCGGCTGCTGCTGCCGTTTCTCGTGATCGACATCGTGGTGGCCACGCTCGTGGTCTCGACGGGCCTCGTGATGCTCCCACCGACGGTCGTCTCGCTGCCGCTGAAGCTGCTCGTGTTCGTGATGGCCGACGGCTGGTCGCTCGTCGTGCAGTCGCTGCTCGACAGCGTGCGTGTCGTCGGCTCGCCCTGACCGCGCGCCCCGTGGCCCCGTGGAGTCGTCTATCGATGGCCGAAACCGACCTCGTGGAACTCGTGCGGCAGGCCCTCTTCGCAGGCTGCATCGTGATTGCGCCGGTGTTGCTCGTCGGGTTCGTCGTGGGGGTCCTGATGGGCCTCGTACAGGCGGCGACCGGCATCCACGAACAGATCGTGGGCCTCGTGCCACGGCTCGTGGCGATCGCCGCGGCGCTCGTGATGCTGGCCCCCTGGATGCTGGAACGAATGGCCGACCTTCTCCGCGCGTCGGCTGCCGGAGGGCCCTGAGCGATGCCCGACGCACCCGCCGCCGCAGGCATTCCGCTGCCGGTCGCCCTGGCCGTGGGCATCCTGGCCCGCATGCTCGGCATCGTCGTGGGCGCCGGCGTGGCCCTTCCAGAAGTGACGCTGCGCATCCGGCTGGCGCTCGCCCTTGCGATCACGGTCGTGGCGCTCCCGCTCGCCGTCGCCATCCAGCGGCCCGACGCAGCCTTGCCCGCCATCGGCTCGGCCGGACTGCTCTTGCTGGCTGGCGGCGAAGCGATCATGGGGCTCGCACTGGGTACCGCCGTCGCCGCGGTGGCATCGGCCGGCGGCTGGGCGGGTGGTGTGCTCGGCAGCGTGGCGGGCCTCTCGTGGGCCGATGACTTCGACCCCGAGGGCGATGCCCAGGCAGCCGGGATGGCACGGTTTGCGTGGTGGGTGAGCGCCGGCGTGTTTCTCGCAGCCGGGGGACTCGAAACGATCGTCGCGGGTGTGATCGACAGCGTGCGGGTGCTCCCGATCGGCACGCTTCTCCCCGTGGCCGGAATGCCGAGGCGCGGGCTCGAGGAGATCGCCGGCGACCTGCCCGCGGTCGCCTTTTCGCTCGCGCTTGCGATGGCCGTGCCCGCCCTGCTGGCCGTGGTGGGCTTTCATCTCGTGACGGCGATCACGCTCCGTGCGGTGCCGTTCGTGGCGGGTGCCGGCCTCTTGCAGGCCCTCGCAGCCGTCGTGCTTTTGGGGGCCGTGTCGGTGGGCGCCGAAGCGTGGGCCCACGGGTTTCCCGCACTTGTGCAGGGCCCGATCGAGCGGATCTTTTCCGCGAGGTGAGCCGTGAGGCCGCGAGGTGAGCCATGAGCGACGCTGCCGACCGTTCGCTGCCTGCGACGCCGCGGCGTCGTGAAGCGGCCCGCGATCAGGGTGTGGCGCCGCACGCCGCGCTGCCGGCGTTCGTGGCGATGGTGGCCGTGGCCGTGCTCCTCCTGCCCGGCTGGTCGCGCACGGCGATCCCCGCAGCCGGCACCTTCATGCGCGAGTCGTTCACCGCGGCCTTCGACGACCCGGGCCAGGGTGCGATCGACATCGGGCGGCTCCTACCCGCGCAGGTGCTCCTGCCGACCGCAGCGCTCGTCCTCGCCACCGCGGGTGTCGGGCTGTGTGTGCGTTTCTTGCTCGACGGATCGGCCTGGCGGCTGTCGCGGGCAACTCCGCGGTGGAACCGGATCGATCCCATCGCCGGCATCGCCCGCGTGCTCTCCCTGGCCACGTTCCGGGCGGTGCTCTGGAACGGCGTGTGCCTCGCGGTGCTCGTAGCCGCCGCGACTCTCGCAGCCGGGCCGCTCGTCGGGCTGCTGCGCTCGTCGGAGCCGCTGCTCGATGCCGAGCGGGTGCTGGCTTCGCTGCGCGCCGTCCTTCTGCCCGTGCTCCTGGCGGCGGCGGCGGTGGCGGCAGCCCAATGGGGCCTGGCCCGGCGCGCCTTCGAGCGCCGCCTGCAGATGACGCCCGAGGAGTTCAAGGAAGAGATGCGCAGCCTCGAAGCCAACCCGCGCATCAAGCTCGAGCGCCGGAAGAAGTAGGACGGGCTGAAGCCTGTCGCTCCTCATGACAGGCTGAAGCCTGTCCTACATGACCGCGGGCACCTGATATCCGTAGCGCTCGATGAACGGCTGCCAGCGGCTCGCGATCTCGCCGACGATCCGCGGATCGTGGTCGTATTTGTTCGTGCGGTAGCGGCGCATCGACGCAGCCTGCTCCTCGAACGCCGGCAGCACACGGTCGAAGCCGCCCAGTTCGAATCGGTCATACACCTCCCGGAGCCGGGCCACCGGGTCGGCACACAGATCCTCGTAGCGAATCTCCTGGAGCCGGCCCGGGGCCAGCGTGGCCCGATCCCGATCGAAAGCCGCATACATCTCGTCGAACGCGGCGAACACGTAGCGTTCGAGGGCCTCGCCCTTGTCGACCTGCAGCGCCTGCGAGTGGTGCAGCGAGCGCCAGAGTCGCATCGTCGACGGAAACACGACGAATGGATCCCGCACCACGTGCAGAAACCGCGCCTCCGGAAACATCTCCGCGAGCACGCCGACGCGGGCCGTGTGGGGCGGGCTCTTGAGCACCGGCCGCCGCGAATCGCGCACGGCCAGCGTTGCGAGAAACCGCCGCAGGTTTCGCTTCCAGCGGTCAAGCTCGGCCGGCGCCAGCGTGGTGAGGTCGAGGGCCTGGGGCCGATCGGGGCTCGTCATCGGAAACGCCATGCGCCGATAGGGAGAGGGCGATCCCATGTTGGCAAGGGCAAACTCGTCTTCCTGTGGCCGGTGCCAGCCTGCCGAGACGTCGTCCATCGGCCGCTTGGAGGGCATGATCCAGCCGAGGGCGCTCGTCACGAGCTGCTCGGTGAGCAGAAAGTGGCCGGGCGCGAAGCACTGATAGGTCGTCGGGCAGCAGAAGCGGTCGTCGAGCATCAGCAGTTCGTGGAGCATCGTCGTGCCCGATCGCCAGTGGCCGATGATGAACAGAGGCGGATCGGTGGCCGGAGGGTTCGCCAGCTGCCTGCGGAAGCGAGCGGCCGTGAGCGGCTCGGCCAAGGAGTTGAAGGCAGCCGCCGCGGTGATCGTGCCCACGAGTCCCCAGCGCGAGGGCGACGCGCGGCCGCCATGCTCCCCGATGAGATCGAGCCACACGCCAAGCGGCATCCCATGCCAAAACCGCGGGCTCCACCACGGATAGGCGTGAAACGTTTCCTTTGCGGGCTTCGATGCGGCGGGGGAGGCTGAACTCATGGCGGTGCCCAGGGTGTGATCACAGGGTTATAAACCCTGGGGCCCGGAAGTGGCACTCTGCCGATCCGGCTACCCCTTGTAGCGGCAGAGTGGCACTCTGCCGAATGCGGCCGTGTGCAGACTGCCAGTCTGCACCTACAAACGATGGCCGTGTGCAGACTGCCAGTCTGCACCTACAAACGATGGCCGTGTGCAGACTGC
>JBMLMS010000019.1:0-3844 GCA_049243925.1 Pirellulales bacterium | reverse complement strand
GAGACGGTCGGTGCGATGCGGAAGAGCCGACGGGCAGATACGCGGCTTACACCGAACGCACCATCAGAGTTGAGAAGGAACGAGCGATCGCCCTCGGCGATGGAGCAGCGTACCGCCGGCTCTGACGCCGGTTTGGGCGAGTTGAACCCGAAGCACTCGGGTTTACCCTCGGCCCGCCAGCACCGCGGCGATGCGGGCGGGGGTCACTGGTGCGATGGCGCCGTGTTCGGTGATGATCGCGCGGATCAAGCGGGCGGGCGTGACGTCGAAGGCGGGGTTGAAGGCCTTCGCACCGGTAGGCGCAGCGGGCACGCCGAGCGGGGCCAGCACTTCTGCCGCCCCGCGCTCCTCGATCGGGATGTCGGCGCCGGTGGCGAGCGCGAGGTCGAACGTGCTCGACGGGGCCGCCACGTAGAAGGGCACGCCGTGGGCGGCGGCCAGCACGGCGAGCGAGTAGGTGCCGATCTTATTGGCTGTGTCGCCGTTGGCCGTGATCCGGTCGGCGCCCACGATGCAGGCGGCGATTCGGCCGGTTGCGAGCAGGTGACCGGCCGCGGCGTCGCAGAGGACGGTGACGGGGATGCCCCGCTCCACGAGTTCCCAGGCCGTGAGCCTGGCACCTTGGAAGAGCGGCCGGGTCTCATCGGCGAACACTTCGAACCGGCGTCCCGAGTCCCAGGCCGTCGTGATCACGCCGAGCGCCGTGCCGATGCCGCCGGTGGCGAGGGCGCCGGTGTTACAGTGCGTGAGGATATTGCCCGCGGGGAGGATCGCCGCACCATGGCGGCCGATCGCCGCGCAGAGCTGCTCGTCTTCGGCGTGGATCGCCCGGGCCTCGGCAAAGAGCAGCGCGGCAAGATCGGCGGCCGACATGTCGACGGCGACGGGAGCAAGTTTCGCGAGCGACCGCTCGACGGCCCAGCGCAGGTTTACGGCTGTTGGCCGTGCCGAGGCGAGCTCTTCGCCCCGGGCGAGCACGTGGGCCCGCGCCTTGTCGGGGGAGAGCTTTGCACGCACCGCTTCGCCCGCGGCAACGACGAGGCCATACGCACCGGCGATACCGATCGCAGGGGCCCCGCGCACCCGCAGACTCTTGATCGCCTCGACGACGGTCTCGACGTCGCGGCATGCCAGCCACTCGAGCCGCGCGGGCAGCTTCGTCTGGTCGAGGACGTCGAGATGGCCGGTGGCGTGGTCGCCCACCCACCGCACGGCGACGGGCACGCTCATGGCAAGAGCTCGCACGGCAGTCCAAATGCATCCGCAACGGCGCGATATACGAGCCGGCCCTGATAGATGTTCACGGCCGACCGCATCGCCGGGCTCGACTGGATCGCCGCGTCAACACCCGCCGCGAGCTGCATCACATAGGGCAGCGTCGCGTTGCAGAGGGCATACGTGCTCGTGCGGCCGACCGCCCCCGGCATGTTCGTGACGCAGTAGTGCACGACGTCGTCGACGACGAACGTCGGCGCGGCGTGCGTCGTGGGACGGCTCGTGGCCACGCAGCCTCCCTGATCGATCGCCACGTCGATGATCACGGCACCGGGCTTCATGAGGGCGAGATCCTCGCGCGACACGAGATGCGGTGCCCTCGCCCCGGGAATGAGCACGCTGCCGATCACGAGGTCGGCCCAGCCGAGCCGCTCCCGGATCGTGTGGCGGTCGGAATAGAGGCAGTCGATGTTCGGCGGCGTGACGTCGTCGAGATACCGCAGCCGCTCGAGGTTCGTGTCGAGGAGCGCGATGTTGGCCCCGAACCCGGCGGCCACCTTGGCCGCATTGGCCCCCACACTGCCTGCCCCCAGCACGAGTACGTTGGCCGGAGCAACGCCCGGCACACCGCCCAAGAGAATCCCTCGGCCCATCTGTGGCCGCTCGAGATACTTCGCCCCCTCTTGGATGCTCATGCGGCCCGCCACCTCGCTCATCGGCACGAGCAGCGGGAGCCGGCCGCGGTCGTCGCGCAAGGTCTCGTAGGCGATGCCGGTGGCGCCCGTCGCGAGAAAGCCCTCGGTGAGCGAGCGATCGGCCGCGAGGTGGAGATAGGTGAACAGCGTCTGCCCGGGTCGCAGGAGCGCGAGCTCCGGTGGCTGTGGCTCCTTGACCTTCACGACCAAATCGGCCGCCCCGAACACCTCGCCCGCGGAGTCGACGAGCGTCGCCCCGCAGGCGGCATACGCGTCGTCAGCCAAGCCCGACCCGGCGCCGGCCGACCGCTGCACGAGCACCCGATGGCCGGCCCGCACCAGCTCCTCGACGCCCACCGGCAGCATCGAGACGCGGTACTCGTCTTTCTTCGTCTCCTTGGGGACGCCGACGATCATCAGGCGGTGGCTTTTTTCGGCGCTTCGATCTTGTAGGTCGCCGGCATGGGCAGCGGATAGTTGCCGTCCTTGTCGGGCACGACCGGCGGAATCGTGTCCCACGTCAGCGAGTCGGGCATCGTGCGGAAACCCGTCTTCATGAGATCGTCGTAGCCGGTCTGCTTGCCGGTGTAGGTAGCCGTGCGCCCGAGCACCGCCGAGAAGCTCGACGTCGTGCCGTACACGGCGTTGTTGAGCGGCTTGTCGTTGCGAATCGCATCGTGCAATTCGTCGTGCTCCACCTGATAGGGGTTGTCGCTCTTGCCCTCGAACTTCCAGAGCACGTTCCCCTTGTAATCGGTGATCTCGCCGATTTTCACATAGCCCTTCGTGCCCTGAAACTCCTCGTTCACGCGGCCGTCGCCGCCGGGAAACTGCCGGCACTGGCTCGCGATCCGCACGCCGCCGGGATACACGAAGTTCACCGAATGATGGTCGTAAATCTCGCTCGACTGGCCGGGCACGCGGTTCTGCCGGCCGCCCACGCCATACGCGCTCTCCGGCAGGCGGTCGAGAACCCAGTTGGCGATGTCGATGTTATGCACGTGCTGTTCGACGATGTGGTCGCCGGACAGCCAGTTGAAGTGATACCAGTTGTTCACCTGAAACTGCATCTCGGTCATGTCGGGCTTGCGGCCGCGATACCAGATGCCGCCACCGTTCCAATACACCTGGCCGCCGAGGATGTCTCCGGCGACACCCTCGCGAATCTTTTGGATCGTCTCGCGATACTTCTGGTCGTAGTGGCGTTGCAGACCGACGACGACCTTGAGCTTCTTCTCGTCGGCCATCTTCGCAGCCGCCAGGCAAAGCTGGGCGCCGAACGCGTCGACACACACCGGCTTCTCCATGAACACGTGCTTGCCCGCGTTCACGGCCGCCTCGAAGTGGAACGGCCGGAACCCTGGCGGCGTCGCCAGAATCACGAGATCGCAGTGGTCGAGCACCTGCCGCCATCCGTCGAGCCCCTTGAACTGCCGTTCCTCGGGGCAGTCGAGTTTATCCGGCATGTTTTCCACGGCCTTGAGCGCACCCTTGATGCGGTCGTCGAACGCATCGGCCACGGCCGTCAACTTCACGTTCGACCCTGGCACCGAGAGCGTCTGCTGAAGTGCGCCGGTGCCACGACCGCCCGCCCCGATGAGCCCAATCCGGATCACGTCGCTGGATGGCGACTGGCCGTGTACGGCGGGCATGGCGGCGACGGCACCACCGATCGCTCCGGCGGTCCACAGAGCATCACGGCGAGACAGGCGGGCAGGGTTCATGGAAGGCTCCATTGTGAAGCGGAAAGAGTCGTGTCGATTTCATCCAGTGAGCCACAGACTACCCTCTCAACGCGGCCAATGAAAACCGGCCCGTTGCCCCCGTGCCAGGCCCCGGCAACTACCCGCATTCGGAGCCGGCGGGAGGCGTGCTCGGCTCCGGTGGGGGTGTGTGTTCAGGGCGCGGGGGGTTTTCTAACACGCCCAAAATAC
>JBMLMS010000018.1:0-8626 GCA_049243925.1 Pirellulales bacterium | reverse complement strand
CTGGAGGGCGGAGGCGAACGTCCGGCGAGACGGTACGGGGTAACCCCGAGCCGGATTGGGCGAGTTCGGGCATGACAGGCTGAAGCCTGTCCTACAGCAGCAAGCGGGACGCTTGCCCCACACCCTAGCGCACGCGTTCGATGCGCACGAGGTCGATGCGGCGGCCGGTGGCGGCGAGCACTTCGAGGGCCACGCCGTGCGACTCGATGCGGCGGCCCACTTCGGGGATCCGGCCGCACTGGTGGAACACGAAGCCGCCCACCGTCTCGAAGTCGGCCTCCTCCGGGAGGGCGATTCCCATTTTCTCGTTGATCTCCCCGATCCGCACCTGGGCACGGGCCTCGCAGATGTCGGGCGACACCATGCGGATTCCGTCGGAGAGGGCTTCGTCGTGCTCGTCCACGATCTCGCCGACGATCTCCTCGAGCACGTCTTCGATCGTGACGAGGCCGCTCACCCCGCCGAATTCGTCGGTGACGATCGCCATGTGCGTGTGGGTGCGCTGGAAGTCGCGGAGGAGCTTCTGCACGCTCATCGATTCGGGGATGAACCACGGCGGCCGCACGAGGGGGCGGAGGTCGTGCGCCGGCGGCGGTGGGCCGACGAGTTGCGTGAGCAGTTCGCGGGTGTGGAGGATGCCAATCACGTCGTCCGGTGAGCGATCCCACACGGGCAGCCGTGTGTGGGCGCTCTCGGAGGCGATGCGGAGCACGTCGTCCCAGGCTGCGGCGAGCGGGATCGTGATCATGGCGGTTCGCGACGTCATGATCTGGGCCACGCGGGCCTCCTTGAGGTCCATCACGCCCTCGATCATGTCGCGGGCCGCGCCTTCGAGCCGGCCCTCGCGGTGGGCCTCGTCGACCACCAGCCGCAGTTCGTCTTGGGCACTCGAGTCCGACGGTTCGGCGGGAGCCTTGCCGAGGTGCCGCCCCAGGAAGGCAGCCGCAGTGCCGAGGCACCGCACGGCGGGCGCGGCGACGCCGACGATGGGTTTCCACATGCGCCAGGTCGCCACCACGATCGCCGCTCCCGCGAGCCGGGTCACGAGCATCGGCACGACCACGAGCATGGCCCACACGAGTGCGATCCAGCCGGCCAGTGCCGTGGCGTCGATGACCAAGGCCCCACCGCTCATGTCGCCGAGCGACCGCGACGCCAGGAGCGTGGCCACGACGGCCGCGATCGCCACGACCGACGCCGCGAGAAAGGCGATCGTTTCACTCCCGGCCACGATTTCGTCATACCGCTCGGGCCGGCCTCGCTGGCGGCAGAGTTCGAGCAGGCGATGACGCTGCGCCCCGCGCACCGCCCGCGCCTGCACGGCGGCCAGGCAGGCCACCACGAGCAGTGCGAGCGCTGTTTCGAGTTCCAGGGCTGCCAGGTTCATAAGGGTCTCGTGCCAGGTCGGCGGCGCGGTGGAACGGGCAGCCCGAGGCCGCGCATCACGCTCCGTTCACGGGCCCGCATCGCCCGCCGCCGTGCGGGGGATGTGTCGTCGTGCCCCGTGAGATGCAGGAGGCCATGCACCACGTAGTAGGCGAGTTCCTGCCGGGCGGTCCAGCCAAACTCGCGGGCCCGCCGCCGGGCCGTCTCCGCACTCACGACGATGTCGCCCGCGAGCGAGTCGTTCGCCGGTTCCGAGAGTGGAAACGTGATCACGTCGGTGGGGCTCGGATCGTCGAACCACTCGGCGTGGAGCCGGCTGATCCGGCGGTCGTCGACGAGCGTGAGGGAAATCTCGGCCTCGCCCACACCTTCGGCTGCGAGCACCCGGCGCACGAGCCGCTCGAGCCACATCGTGCCGACGCGCAGGCAACGCTGGCGATCAGCCACCGCCACGTTCACCGCCTGTTCGCTGGCCTCGCCAGACCGTCTGCCCACTAGGCGGTCCTTTGGTCAGGATATTTCACGCGGCCGTGATACACGGCCGTGAGGCTCTTCACGAGGCTCTGCTCGATGATCTCGAGCTCCTCGAGCGTGAGTCGGCACTCGTCGAACTGCCCGTCGAGAAGCCGTTTCATGGCGAGCTCGTGCACGAGGCTGGCGATTCTCGCGGGTGTGGGTTCGGTGAGAGCCCGGCTCGCACTCTCGACCGCGTCGGAGAGCATCAGCACCGCCGATTCGCGGGTGCCCGGCTTGGGCCCGGGATAGCGGTAGGTCTGCTCGTCGATCTCGGTGCCGTTGGGGTCGTGCTGCTGGCGTTCGGCGGCGCGGCGGTAGAAATACTCGACGAGCGTGGTGCCGTGGTGCTCCGCGATCAGGTCGACGATCGGTTGGGGCAGGTTGTATTGGCGGGCGAGCTCCGCCCCTTCCTTCACGTGCGCGATGATGATCAACGTGCTCATCGCGGGCACGAGGGATTCATGGCGGTTTTCCTGGCCCTGGTTTTCCACGAAGTAGGCGGGCTTGAGCATCTTCCCGATGTCGTGGAAATACGCGCCCACGCGCACGAGCAGCCCCCGCGCGCCGATCGCCTCGGCCGCCGCCTCGCCGATGCTCGCGACGTTGATCGAATGGTTGTAGGTGCCGGGTGCCCGCCGCACGAGCTCCTGGAGCAGCGGATGGGCGACGTCACCCACTTCGAGCAGGCTGAGATCCGTGAGCACGCCGAACGATCGCTCGATGAAGGGCAGGAGGCCCGTCATCAAAAAGCCCGCGAGCAGCGTCCACACGCCGAGCCGCCCGGCTTCCTCGAGCAGCTGCATGTCGAACGGCCGCTCTTCGAGCAGGTGCGCCCCCACCTGGGTGGCCATGGCCACCGCACCCGCCCAGAGTCCCACGTAGATCAGCTTGCTGCGGCTGCGGATTCGGCCCATCCAGAAGACCATGGCCGCGGCCGCAGCGGTGAGCGTGATGTAGTCACCGAGCCCGTGCCCGAGGCCGACGACCACGACGAGCGCCACTTCAGCGGCGAGCAAGAGGGCGAGATCTTCGTCGTAGGCGATCGCCACGGTCATCGCGAACACGAGCAGCGGCACGATTTCGGCCTGCCAGTTTTCGTTGGCCGACAGGAGGCAGAGCACGACCGTCGCGATCGACAGCCCGAGGAGCGTGGCCACGTGGCCGAGGTCGTCGAGCACCTCGCGGTGGTGCAGGTGGAGATAGAACCCCGCGAGTGTGAACATCGCGATGAACAGCCCCACCATCGACGCCGCCCGCCCGGCCCGCTGCCGTACGTCTTGCTGCCGCACGTATTCGTCGTGCTCGCGTTCGAGCAAGACGAGCTCATCGGCCGTGATCGGCTTGCCAGCGGGGGCCAGGAGATCGCCTTCGGCATAGCGCACGAACTGTTGCGGTGTCTTGGCGACGGCGTCGGCCTTGGCCTTCGTAGTCGACTCCCGGTCGTTCTCGAGCGAGCCCGACACTTTTGGCTCGATCCAGCCGAAGATCCGCTCGGCGAAGGCCCCCGCACCGAGCTCCTCCTCGAGGCTGGCCTTGAGCCGCACCTTGGCCTCGCCAAAGAGCACGTCGGCGACCTGCACGCGGGTGAGCTCCGTGGCATTGCCGAGCGGATGGACGTCGATCTCGGTCTGACTGCCTTCGTCGATGCCGTGCTGGATCTTGTCGAGCACGCCGATCTTTTCAACGGGTGCGAAAGCCCGGTCGAGCGCCTTCTCGAATTCCAGCTGCCGCTCCTTCGTGTCGAGCTTCGCCCGAAACTTCTGGAACGCCTCTTCCGCCGCTGCGACCACCTCATCGATCGGCTTCTCCTCGACGGCGTCGGGCTCAGGCAGTGGTCGCGGGCCCGCGGCGTCCGCCGTCTCGCCTGGCGGCTTCGGCTCTGGTGCGACGGTGGCGGCGCGGGCGGCGGGCGGCTCCGGGGCCACGGGTGCGTCGGGCTTCGGCGGTTTCACGCCCGGAGCCGGCTTGGGGAGCCGCTCGAACGCCTTGGCGGCGTCCGGGGCGAATTCGAGCCAGGCTTCTCGCGACACCGCAGCGAGCGTCTCGGCCGCTGCGATTTCCGCCACGCGGTTTTTCAGCCCGTCGCGCAGCCGCACGAGCGGCGCCTTGTCTTGGGCGTAGACTACGCGCACCTGGGCCGCGGCCCGATCTTGTGCGGCCCGCGTGCGTTCGGGATCGGGCTTTTCGAAAGGCACCCGCGCCACCACGCCATGCGGCGCGATCGAGCCCTTGCGAAACGGCTGCGGCTCGCTCCACCCGTGCAGCAGCACGAGCAGCACGAGCGAGGCGGCAAGGCACAGCGCGAGCCGCACGATATTCTCGGCACGTGAGATCCGCTCGAGCAGGGCCGCCCAAAACCCCTGCGGGCCCTCGACGGAGCCGCCACGGCGGGCGCGGCGCTGATAGGAGGAGGGGGCGATCGTCATGGGAGTGCGCGGCTCATGTCTGGTCGTCGTAGGCGTCGACGATCCGCTGCACGAGCGGATGGCGGACGATATCTTGGCCGCCGAGTCGCACGCGGCAGCAGCCGCGCACGTCTTGCAGACGGTTCATCGCGTCGACGAGGCCGCTCGACCGATTGGGCGGCAGGTCGATCTGCGTCGTGTCTCCCGAGATCACCATCTTCGAGCCCATGCCCAGGCGAGTGAGAAACATCTTCATCTGCGAGATGGTGGTGTTTTGGGCTTCGTCGAGAATCACGAAGGCGTTGTTGAGCGTGCGGCCCCGCATATAGGCCAGCGGTACCATCTCGATCACATCCTGCTCCGTGAGCCGCTTGAGGATGTCGTAGTCCATCATTTCGCGGAGCGCGTCGAGCAGCGGCCGCAGGTAAGGGTTGATCTTGGCCTGGAGATCACCGGGCAGGAATCCGAGGCTCTCGCCCGCCTCCACGGCCGGCCGCACGAGCACGATCTTGCGCACCTGCTCAGCCCGCAGGGCGGCCACGGCCATTGCCACGGCGAGGAATGTCTTGCCGCTGCCGGCCGGGCCCGCACAGAGCACGATGTCGTGGTCGCGGATCGCCCGCACGTAGGCCGACTGGCCTTCTGACCGCGGCTGCACCTGGCGGCCAGGCCGCTGCACCTCGATCGGATCATGCGTGGTCGCCGGTTTCTCGCCCGTGGCGATGGCGAGCAGGTGGGAAACCTGTTCGGGCTCCACTGTGCCCTGGTCCCGGGCGATGCGATCGAGCTGCTCGAACAGCTCCGTCGCCTTGAGCACGGCCGGTTCTTCTCCCTCGATCTGGATCGAGTCGTGGCGGGCCGACACACCCACCCCGAGCGCCGCACGAATGCGGCGCAGGTGTTGGTCTCTGGGACCAAAGATCGTCAGCAGCCGTTTGGAGTCGACAACCGCGATGGTCGTGCGGGACATCGGAGCCCGCGGCGACGGTGGGTCGCTGACGGTCTCGAAAGGTTCGGGATCACGGAACCTAAATATACCCGCTCTCCGAGCCCGGCCCCCGAATCGCAAAAAAACCTTCAAAAACTGGCTATTCCTGGGCCATCCCCGCCCTGGGAGGTGCCGGCCGGCAGTCTGCACACGGCCGCATCCTTGTAGGTGCAGACTGGTAGTCTGCACACGGCCGCATTCGGCAGAGTGCCACTCTGCCGCTACAAGGGGGAGCGCATTCGGCAGAGTGCCACTCTGCCGCTACAAGGGGGAGCGCATTCGGCAGAGTGCCACTCTGCCGCTACAAGGTCGGGGGAGAATTTCGCACGGCTCTTGCGACACCGGCCCGTTTCGGTCACTGAAATTGTGTACAGTATTTCGCAGAGACGGAGGCCCCCCGTGGACGGTCTTTTTCGGCGTCGCAAACTGCCGCACCTCGACGTTTCCGGCGGCGTGTACTTCGTAACGTTTTGCCTGGCCGGAAGTGTGCCGGCCCGCGGCGCAATGGCGATCGCCGCCCACTGGCGCGAGCGAGCCCTTCAGCCACCGGCAGGCCAGAGCCCGCACCGCTGGAGGGCGGCCTGTCAGGCCGCCGCCTTTGCCGCGATCGACCGGCTCCTCGACTGTGCGCCTGCGGTTCGATGGCTTGCGGATCCCGGGCTCGCGCATGTTGTTCAGGAGGCACTGCTTTATCGCCACGGCACGGCCTACGAACTCCTGGCGTATGTCGTGATGCCCAGCCATTGCCATATCGTCTTCGCACCGCTTGGAGACGGCTCGGGCTGTCGGCCTGCGCGGCAAGCCATTTTGCAGTCACTCAAGCGTCACACGGCGTCACGGTGCAATGCGTTGCTCGCACGAAGCGGGCGTTTTTGGCAGCCGGAGTCGTTTGACCGTGTCGTGCGCGGACCGATCAGCCTGGCACGCGTTGTTGACTACGTGGAGCGCAATCCAGTCAAAGCAGGGCTATGTGATTTGCCTGAGGCGTGGAAGTTTTCGTCGGCCCACACGCGGCCCCGATGCCTCGGGAATCGACCCGGTGCGCCCAGCATGTAGGTGCAGACTGGTAGTCTGCACACGGCCGCTCCCTTGTAGGTGCAGACTGGCAGTCTGCACACGCCCGCTCCCTTGTAGGTGCAGACTGGTAGTCTGCACACGGCCGCATTCGGCAGAGTGCCACTCTGCCGCTACAAGCGGGAGCGCATTCGGCAGAGTGCCACTCTGCCGCTACAAGCGGGAGCGCATTCGGCAGAGTGCCACTCTGCCGCTACGGCGGTGCGGCATTTCAGTGGCCGGCGGCCCACAGGAGCCAGGCCACTGGGGCGGCGAAGATGAGCGAATCGACGAGGTCGAGCACGCCCCCGAGGCCGCCGAGCGAGCGACCTGAATCCTTGGCCCCCGCCTCCCGCTTGAGGAGCGATTCGGCGAGATCGCCCACCATGCCGGCGAGTCCCACGGCCAGGCCGTACCCCACCCACCCGCCCCAGGGCTGCGCGACCGGCGCGAGGCTCGTCCCGTGGAGCACCAGCCACGCTGCGGCCAGCGATCCGGCCACCGATGCGGCGGCGCCCTCCCATGTTTTGCCGGGGCTCAAGACCGGTGCCATGCGATGGCGGCCAATGAGTGACCCGACCACGTAGGCGGCGATGTCGCCCGCTTTCACCACTGCGACGAGGCTCACGAGCGGCACGATTCCGAGGTGGCCAGGGCCCCTCTGTTCGGGGCCGAGATTCTCCACGCAGATGAGCCGCAGGCTCACCATGAACGCCAGCGGCAGGCCGACATATGCCACGATGAATGTCGCCGTTGCGAGCCGATCGATCGACCGCCCGTGGGGCCGGTAGCTGGCCACCTCGAACGTGAAGAGGGTGAGCATAAAGAGGGCGAAGGCGCCCGCAGCCCAGCCGAGGGCGGCGGTGGGGGCTGCCAGGTTCGTGGCGGCCGAGAAGGCCTGGGCCCCACAGGCGGCAGCCAGGGGAATCGCCACGGCTGCGGGCCTGAGCAACCATGTCGGCACGAGCAGATCATGCGTGCCACAGAGTCGCACGAGCTCGTCGACACCGCCGATCGCGACCACGATCACCACGGGGAGCAGCCACCACGCCGGCGCCGCACCGGCGAGCCCGGTCGCATCAGCCCAGACGAGGCCCGCGAACAGGGTCGCAACGATGCCGGCGACGACGATCCGGTTGGATGCGGTGCCTGCGCTCATGACTCGGCGAGCCCCCCGAAGCGGCGTTCACGGCCGGCGAACGAACGGATCGCGTCGTCGAGGTGTGCCTCGGTGAAGTCCGGCCAGCACGTGTCGGTGACCCACAGCTCGGCGTAGCTGCTCTGCCAGAGCAGAAAGTTGCTCAGCCGCAGCTCACCGGCGGTACGGATCACGAGGTCGGGGTCGGGCATGCCCACGGTGTCGAGCCGCGCGGCAAGCGTCTCTTCGGTGATCGAGGCAGGGTCGAGGCGGCCCACGCGACACTCCTCGGCGAGCGCCCGGGCCGCTGCCGTGATCTCCGCGCGGGATCCGTAGTTGATCGCCAAACAGAGCCGCATGCCGTCGTTGCCGGCACACATCGCCGCGGTGCGGTCGAGCGCGGCGAGCGTCGCATCGGGCAGGCCGGCACGGCTACCGATCATCACGATTCGGATCCGTTCGCGCATCAGGAGTTCCCGCTCTTCGATCATGTATTGCTCGAGCAGGTGCATGAGGAAGTCAAGCTCGGCCGCAGGCCGCCGCCAGTTTTCACTCGACAGGCAGTAGAGCGTGAGTTGCTCGATGCCGATCCGGGCACAGTGCTCCGTGATGCGCCGCACACTGGCGACGCCCTGCCTGTGGCCCTCGATCCGCGGCAGGCCCCGCTGCCGCGCCCAGCGGCCGTTGCCGTCCATGATGATGGCGATGTGCCGCGGGAGGGCGTCGGCGCCAGCCGCGGGAGCGGCCGTCACGCGTTCGCCGGCGCGGGGTGCTGGGGTTGTGGCCATGGGTGCCGCTTCGGGGCCGGGTCGCAGAAGATCGTCTGGGCGCGGTCGGGGCCCACCGACACCACCGTCACGGGCCGGCCGAGCAGTTCGCCGATCCGAGCGAGATACCGGCGGGCGTTTTCGGGCAGGTCGTCGTAGCGACGCACGCCCGTGAGCTCGTCATGCCAGCCCGGTAGCATCTCGTAGACGGGCTCGGCTCGCTTCACGTCGTCGATATGGCTCGGAAACTGCGTCACGCGGCGGCCGTCGATCATGTAGGCCGAGCAGATCGCGAGTTCGTCGAAGCCCGAGAGCACGTCGAGCAGCATCACGGCCAATTCGTCGACGCCGGAGAGCCGGGCGGTGTAGCGGG
>JBMLMS010000017.1:0-7891 GCA_049243925.1 Pirellulales bacterium | reverse complement strand
CGGTGCTCGAGCGGCTCGTGGAGGCGGGCAACACGGTGCTCGTGGTGGAGCACAACCTCGACGTCGTGAAGCGGGCCGACTGGGTGATCGACCTCGGGCCGGAGGGAGGCGCTGGCGGCGGACGGATCGTGGCCGAGGGCACACCGGAGCAGGTGGCGAAGGTGAAGGCCTCGTGCACCGGCAAGGCACTCGTGCCGATTCTGGCCGCTGCCAAGAAGCCGGCGGCGAAGACCGCCGTGCGCCGCAAAAAGCCCGTCGATGCCGCCGCGCTCATGGCGCAGGTTGAAAAAGCGTCGCGCGATCCGGGCCCGCCGGCGATCATGGTCCGCGGCGCAGCCCAGCACAATCTGAAACAGGTGGATGCCGACATCCCGCGCGGCGCGATGACGGTCTGCTGCGGGCCGAGTGGTAGCGGGAAGACGTCGCTCGCGTTCGACACGCTCTACGCCGAGGGGCAGCGCCGCTACGTCGAGAGCCTCTCCCCCTACGCCCGGCAGTTCGTCGGGCAGGTGCCGAAGCCCGTGTTCGAGCGGATCGAAGGGCTGTCGCCTGCTGTGGCGATCGAGCAGCGGTCGAGCGGGAGCACGCCGCGGTCGACGGTCGGCACGCTCACGGAGATGTACGACTATTTTCGCGTGCTCGCCGCACGGCTCGGCGCCATGCACTGCCCTGACTGCGGCCTCGAGGTCGGAGCCCAGAGCGTCGATGAAACCGTCGGGCGGCTGCTCGAATGTCCGTCGGGCACGCGGATGCTCCTGCTCGCGCCAGTCGAACTCCGGGTCGGACAGACACCGGAGAGCTTGTTCGCGAGCCTGCGGGCGGCGGGCTACGTGCGGGTGCGGATCGACGGGCAGACGGTGCACCTGGACGAGAAGCCGTCGCTCGACCGGAAGCGGAAAAATAGGATCGAGATCGTGATCGACCGCGTCACGGCGAACCCCGCCGAGCGCAGCCGGCTTGCCCAGAGCGTGGAGGCGGCCTTCGACGCCGGCGCCGGCACGATGCTTGTGGCCCGCGTTGCCGACGGGCCCGACGGGAAGCCGCTGCCGGAGCCCGACTGGCCGGTCGAGGTGATGAGCCGCCGGCTCGCCTGCCGCTCGTGCGGCCGGGGGTTTAAGCCGCTCGAGCCCCGGCAGTTTTCATTCAACAGCCCTCTCGGCTGGTGCCCCGCGTGCGATGGGCTGGGCACGCGCACGGGCGTGGATCATGCGGCGCTCGTCCGCGACGCGACGAAGTCGCTGGCCGAGGGCGCGCTCGATCTGTGGCCGAGCCTCGACCGCAAGGATTGCGGCGTCACCAGCCGTGCGATGCTCGAGGCCCTCTGTGCGGCCACCGGCCTCCCGGCCGACGTGCCGCTTGCCGACCTCTCGGGCCTCCAGCAACGGGTGCTGTTCGAGGGCACGGGCGACCGCTGGATCGAGGTGCCGCGGCCCGCCGTCGGAGACGCCCGAGGCGTGCCCCACAAGGAAGCCCGAGGCGTGAGCCGAGAGGATGCCCCCCCGTGGTTCGCGTTCCAATTCAAAGGCCTGGAAAACGCCTGCGAGGAGGCTGCCCGGCTCGTGGTCGGCCTGCGCGGGAAAGTCGATGCCGTGATGGGCGAGGTACCGTGCAGCGACTGCGGCGGCAGCCGACTCGCCGAGGAGGCAAGCGCCGTCACGCTCTGGGGCCGCTCGCTCGACGTCTGGTGCCGGATGCCGCTCGGCCGGCTGCAGCAGGAGCTCGCCGCCATCGAGATCTCGGAAGCCGACAAGAAGATCGCGGGCGATCTGCTGCGCGAGCTCGTGTCACGCGTGAACTTTCTCGTCGATGTCGGCCTCGAGTATCTCGACATGGCCCGGCCGGCAGGGAGCCTGTCGGGAGGCGAGCTCCAGCGGATTCGCCTCGCCGCCCAGGTGGGCAGCGGCCTCACGGGCGTGCTCTACGTGCTCGACGAGCCGACGATCGGCCTCCATCCGCGCGACACGCATCGCCTGATCCGGGCGATGGGCAAGCTCCGCGACTTGGGCAACACGCTCGTCGTCGTGGAGCATGATCGCGACGTCGTGAACGCGGCCGACCATACCCTCGACTTCGGCCCTGGCAGCGGCCGCGAGGGGGGCATGATCGTGGCCCATGCCGCGCCCACGAAGCTCGCGACGACGAGGGCCAGCGTGACGGGGCCTTATTTGAAGAAGCGCCGAGCCTGCGATGCCGTGCTCGAGAAGAAGCGGCTGACGGGCCGCCGGGTGCCCGAGCAGTGGCTCGAGATCAGGGGCATCCGCCATCGCACGCTCAAAGGGCTCGACGCCCGGTTTCCGCTGGGCGTGCTCACGGCCGTGACGGGCCCGAGCGGCTCCGGGAAAACGTCACTCGTGCTCGAAGTGCTGTGGCGGGCCCTGGCCCGCCGGCTGCACGCGGCCCGTGAGCAGCCCGGGCAGCACGATGCCGTGAAGGGGCTCGATCAGATCGACAAGGTGATCCTCGTTGATCAAGAGTCGATCGGCTCGACGCCCGGCTCGACGCCGGCCACCTACACCGGCGTGTTCGACCACATCCGCCAGCTCTACGCAAAGATGCCCGAGTCGCGCACCCGCGGGTTCACGCCGCGCACCTTCAGCTTCAATGTGGATGGTGGCCGCTGCGAAGCCTGCGAGGGCCTCGGCCAACGCCGCGTGGAGATGCACTTCCTGCCCGACGTGTGGGTGCAGTGCGAGGCCTGCAAGGGCCGCCGCTACTCGTCCGAGACGCTCCATGCGAAGTGGCATGGCAAGAGCATCGCCGACGTGCTCGAGATGAGCGTGGCCGACGCGCACCAGTTCTTCGAGACCGCGCCGCAGATCTCGCGGATTCTTGGCACGCTCGTCGATGTGGGGCTCGGCTATGTCACGCTCGGCCAGCCGGCGCCGCAGCTCTCGGGCGGCGAGGCACAGCGGGTGAAGCTCTCCCGCGAGCTCGCCAAGCCCGGCACGGGCAAGACGCTCTACATCCTCGACGAGCCGACGACGGGGCTGCATTTCGCAGACATCGAGAAACTCCTCCACGTGCTCGAGCGGCTGGTGGATGCGGGCAACACGGTGCTCGTGGTGGAGCACAACCTCGAGGTGATCGAAGCGGCCGACTGGGTGATCGACATGGGCCCCGAGGCAGGCGACGGCGGCGGCCGCATCGTGGCCGAAGGCCCACCCGAAGACATCGTCATCCACGCCCGCCGGGCGGCGCAGACACCGCCCGGCGACCTCCTCCTCCGTAGCCACACCGGCGAAGCCCTCGCCGCCCTCGTGTAGGACAGGCTTCAGCCTGTCACGGCCTCGATCCGCCTCAGCACCCTTACCACCGCGCCTCGAGGCCCGTCGTCACACCGTGCAAGAGCACGCTGCCATTGGTGTTGATGAGGGCCGTTGGAGGCGAGACCGCCAGATTTGCCTGCGGCAACTGGTCTGCCGGGATCGCTACGCCACTCAGCCAGAACACCGAGTACCCGGCTCGCCAGAACAGCCAGTTCGTGAGCCGCACATTGGCGTTCACGCCGACCTCACCGAAGAAAGCCGTCTGATCGGCGACCGATCCGACTTCATTCGTACCCTGCGCCGTTGTCGTGACGGCCGAGTGCTGGAAGGCGTTGTTGTAAAAGATGCCTGCTTTACCGATGCCGTTGACGGTGATCGGGCCGCTCTTGTTATTCCACAGGCTGAGATCCGCGCCCACCTGCCCACCGTAGAGATCGTTGCCCGTGATCGTGCTGGAGGCCAGATTGCCGTTCCCTAACTGCCCCGTTGAATAGGTGCCATTCATTCCCAAGCCCTGGTTCCATTCGACCCAGCGAAAGCCTGCCAGCCAGGTCAACGGCCCAGGATTTCGGCGGCGCCAATTCAGCTCTGCACTCTTGATGAACCCGCTGCTCGTCAGCTGTGCCGTATCGACCTGTCCCAGGAGCGGACCCACTCCGTAGACATTCGCCGGGGTAAACGGGCCCGCACCCACGGGCGTGGCTCGACCGTCGAAGATCCCAGCCTGAAAATAGTTGCCTTCGATGGCGAAACACTCGTCGAGGTTGAACAACACTCCGTATCGGGTGCCTACGGAGACGGGCGTCTGCGCCTGATTCACGTCGAGCGCGGCGAGACCTGCCCCATTGAGGAGAATGGGCCGGCTGGCGATGTTGCCCTGCCAGAGCATGAGCGCGTCGACCTGCACGACCCAACGCGGATCGGCCGGGCCGAGGAGACGGTTGATCCAGCCCGTCCGCGAATGACACGCGTCCGCGCAGCCATCAGAACACGATGCCACCGAAAGACACTCGTCGTCGATGCAACCGATGCACTGCGGGCAGTCGTCACCATCGTGCCCTGGGCATGAGGTACACGGAGCCAACTGTTCGTCCGCTGCGACATACTCACGCTGGAGCGGCAGTCCGACCGTGCCATCGAGCGACACCGAGTCGTCTCCCGTGTCCACGAGGACGGACTCGGCCACGGGCGAGAACAGTTCGGACCGATCACTGACCTGCAAACCATCCTCGAAGCTCGAGGCCAGTACGACAGCCGGCACGAAGGCACACAACGCCACACCAGCACATCCGGAAAAACCGCGCCACGTGTTCATGGTCTCAATACCCTCCCAGGGAAAAAACTTCTCCCATGCTTTCGTCGTCCGGTCGTACGGATCGTGATCGACATGCCGCGAATTCCGGTCGCGGAACCTGGGGGCACTGGGGGTGTTGCGTGGCGTTTACGGCCCGTTTGCGGCCAGCGCGGCCGTCAGCCCCGGCCTAGCCGGCATTCTCCACCACCTCGCACCCGCCGCCGGTCAGCTGCCGGGTGAAGCGGATGTCGAGCGTGCGGAGGTGGGTGTGCAGCCCCGCGTCCTGGATCGGGAGGATATGGGCGGGATGGCCCGACTCGTTGTGATGCGAATGCCAGAGGCCAGGCGGGGTCACGAACACCGAATGTGGCTTCCAGTCGAACCGCTCGCCGTCCTGGATCATGCCGTCCTTGTCGAGCGTGCGACCGACCATCGTGTAACAGCCCGGCTTGGCATCGACGACGAGATCCACCGCCACCGACTGATGCCGGTGCGGCGCCTGCACCGCGTTCACCGGCAGGACGCCGAACATCGCCCACAGCACGTGTGTGATCGTCATGGTCTGCGGAAACGAACGGTGCCCGAGGAGCACGCTCACCCGGCTGGCCTTCGCACTCGCCGGATCGTGCATCACCGCCTGGAGCGCCTCCATGATCGCCGCGTGTGTGTAGAGCGTGGGAGCAAAGTGCCGCCGCGTGGCCTCGACGCCGAGATAGCGCAACAGCGGCTCGTCATGCACCCAATAGAGCGCCGCGTCGTCGGCCGCGATGTGCTCGGCCCGGCTCCGGGCCGGCAGCGTAAAGAGATCGCCCGCCCGCCACGGAATCTCGTGGTCGCCGGGACCGCCTTCGCCGACATGTGAGCAGCCGCTCCCCCGCATCACGAAGAACAGTTGGCTCGTGGCGTTGGCGTCGGTCACGTGGGCATCGCCAGGCCGCAGGTGCACGAAGTTGGCACACAATCCCGGCGTCGTGGCCGGGCCCGGGCAGCCGAGGGCCATGCTCGTGTCGAGCGGCACGGTGCGGGTGATCCCGCGCTCGTGGAGCTCCGCCGGAAACCGGGCCCCTGGCACCGCCCCGAGCGTGCCGTCGGCGAGCGGGTTCGAGGCGTAGCGGTAGTCGTGCAGCCGCGCGGCCTCGGTGAGCCGTTCGGCGGGCGTGTGAGCATGGGCCGGCTGTAGCATGGAAGAACCTCCAGATGCACAATCCTACCGGAATCATGATGGAACCCGCCGCTCCCGAATCCAGGCCCGCGCTCAGAATCGTCTCGCTGCTTCCCGCCGCCACCGAAATCGTGGCCGCCCTCGGGCTTACAGACCGGCTCGTAGGCCGGTCGCACGAGTGCGACGAGCCGGCGAGCGTGGCGACACTGCCCGCACTCACCGCCCCGCGGATCGATGCTGCGGGCACGAGCCGGCAGATCCACGACGCCGTCGGCAGGGCGCTCGCCGATGCGGCCGACGGGCCAGCGACGACGAACGCCCTCTACACGCTCGACGCGGCCCGCCTCGCCGCCCTCAATCCCGACCTCATCCTCACGCAGGCGGCCTGCGACGTGTGCGCAGTCGCGACGGCCGACGTACGGGCGGCGGTGTGCCACATGAGCGTTCCCGCCCGCGTGCTCGAGCTCTCCCCGGCAACGCTCGCCGACGTCTATGCCGACATCCTCGCCGTGGGAGCGGCCACGGGGACGCTTGCAAAGGCGCGTGAGGTCGTGGCCCGGTTGCGGGCACGCGTTGCCAGCGTGGCGTGCCGTGTGCGGGTCGCCACACGACAGGCTAAAGCCTGTCCTACGGTGAGCATCATCGAATGGCTCGACCCGCCGATGGCGGCGGGCAACTGGGTGCCGGAACTCGTGTCGCTGGCCGGCGGTCGCGACGTGCTCGGCAAGTCGGGCAGTCACTCCCACTGGATCACCTGGGACGACGTGATCGCCGCCGACCCCGACGTCGTGATCCTCGTGCCGTGCGGGTTCACGCTCGAGCGCGTCGTCGCGGAGGCCGAGTCGCCTGCGATTCGCAACCGGCTGAAGATGCTCCGGGCGTTTCGCGCTGGCCGGGTCTACGCGGTGGACGGCCACCATCTCTTCAACCGCCCCGGCCCGCGGCTCGTCGACTCGCTCGAGGTGCTCGCGGACCTCCTGCATCCGGGATTGTTTGCGTTCGCATCGACAAAAAGATTTTCACGAAAACTGTAGGTGCAGATTGTCAATCTGCACACGGACGACAGCGCAGATTATCAATCTGCGTCTACCATGCAGAGAAACCCACCGTCAGGAATACATGCAGGCCTCCAAGCCTGTCGACGGACAGGGCTGGAGCCCTGTCCCTCCGTGACGCGCCAGGCCCGGAAGGCCGGGTCAGCACCAGCCGACGGAGGTCGGCCAAGCGAAAATCGCCCGGATGGCGATGTTTCGCGTGCTACAGATCGGTGGGCTTCACGCCCTTCTTGTGGCCGCCGGCCTTGAACGGCGTCGGCTCATACGGGCCCACGAGGTCCACGTTGGCCGCGGCGGGAATCACACTCTCCATCCCGACGGCCCAGTAGGCCGCGTTCACAAGCAGCCGGCGCAGGCCGGCCGATGCCAGGTCGGTCGACGAGCCCATCGTGGTCGTGAACACGCGGCCCGTCGGCCCACCCTCCACGGCATACGTCTTGGTCCATGCGATCGGCATCATCGGCTCGTTCTTCTTGGCGTCGGCGCCTGTGACGACGGGCGCGTCGGCCGTCATCCCCTCGAGCACCTGCCCGAGCACGAGCGGCTTGGAGTCGCCGGGCAGCGGCAGCCGCACGCCGTACACGTCGGTGGGGCCCCAGATGTCGCCGTCCTTGATGCCCCGGACGATCGGGTGGTCCTTGGCCTCGGGCACGATCAGGCCCCGGGTGCTCTCGTGGCCGTGATGGCCGTGGTGGCTGATCCATGTCTCACCCAGCACCTGGCGGCCGAAGCCCTCGGTAAACGTGTCGGTCTTGTTGTTCCAGCTGTAGCGGGCGAATCGCGACTCCTTCGGCAACGCGAACGCGTGCGTCGCGGTTCGCAGGCCAATCAAGGGCTTGCCGGCCTTCAGATACGCATCGATCTCCTGCATCTGCTCGTCGGGCAGGTTGCGAAACCGCGTGGCGATCACCATCAGGTCCGCCTTCCGCAACGCCTCGAGCCCCGGGACGTTTTTCTGGTTCATGGGGTTGATCTCGCCCGTCTCGGGATCGATCGCATACAGGACCGTGCAGGTGAACCCGTGATGCTTCGCCAAGATCTTCGCCAGCTGCGTGAGCCCCTCCTCGCTGCGGTACTCCTCGTCGCCGCTCACGAGCACGACATGCTTGCCCTT
>JBMLMS010000016.1:0-2195 GCA_049243925.1 Pirellulales bacterium | reverse complement strand
ACAGATCGTCGAGGCGGGGGGAACGGTGATCGCCCAGGATGAATTTACGAGCGTGGTCTGGGGGATGCCGGGCGAGGTCGTCCGCGCGGGGCTGGCCGATGCCGTCCTGCCGCTGGGGCAGATCGGTGTCGAACTGGCACTGCGGCTGAAACGTCGCGGCGCCTGACGCCGGGAAAGACTCGCATGAAGGTCGGCCTGCCCCAGTTCACCTTTCTCTGCGAACTGCTTCGCAAACGCACCGGCGTCGTCATCGATGGCTCCAAGGAATATCTCGTCGTGGCGCGGCTGATGCCGATCGTCCGCCAGCGATGGCTGTCGGCGGCCGAAACGCAGGCGGAGCCCGCGCCGCCCAACGATGCTCCTCCCGATCTCGTGCCTCTTCTCCCAGTTGTGGCAACCGCCACCGATGCGCTCGCGGAGGCCGAGGCGACCGATGCGCCGCAGCCCCCTGCCCCGCGGGATGCCGAGCAGGCGGCGCGCGAGGCTGCAGATGCGGCCGTGCCGCTGCTCTATGCCGACCGCGTCGGAGGCCGGCGGGCGGCGGCCGCCGCGGCCCGGGGTGGGTCGCTCGACACGGAGCAGGCCGTGCAAGGGGCGCTCGCCTGGCTTGCGGCCGCGCAGGCCGCAGATGGGCGCTGGAGCGCGGTGCAGCATGGCGGCGGCGTGGAGCGCACCGTCCAGGGGCACGACCGCCGCGGCGCGGGCGCGAAGAGTGATCACGGCGTCACGGGGCTCGCGCTCCTGGCATTTCTGGGAGCGGGGCACACGCACCGCGATGGGCCGTATGCCGACGTGGTGTCACGTGGTCTCACGTTTCTCATCGAGCGGCAGCGGGCCGACGGTTCACTCGCCGGCGACGCCGAGTTTTTCGCGGCGCTCTATTGCCACGGCATGGCCACGCTCGCGCTCGGTGAGGCGTGTGCCCTCACGCAAGACGCAACGCTGCGACCGGCGGTGGAACGTGCGGTGCACTACACGCTCGCGATGCAGCATCCGACGACGGGCGGCTGGCGATATGCGGCCGGTGACCGCGGCGACACGAGCCAATTGGGCTGGCAGGTGATGGTCCTGGCGACGGCTCGGCAGGCGGGAATCTCCGCGGGCATCGAGCCAGCGGAGGCTCGGGCCCGCACGTTTCTCCAGAGTGTCTCGTCGGGCCGCGCGGGCGGGCTCGCGGCCTATCGCCCCGGCGAACGGCCGAGCGTAGCGATGACGGCCGAGGCCCTCCTCTGCCGGCTGTTCCTCGGGCAGCCGGTCGAGCATGCGGTGGTGCAGGAGGCACTCGAGTCGCTCGCGGCGGCGGCGCCCGACGCGGCCCATCCGAATGCCTACACGTGGTATTACGCCACGCTGGCGTCGTTTCATGCCGGTGGCCCGCAGTGGGAGGCCTGGAACACGCGGCTCCTGGCGGCGCTCCTCCCGCTGCAACGGCAGGGGTCGGACAGGCTCGCGGGCAGCTGGGATCCCGATCCGGTCTGGGGCGGCCATGGCGGCCGCGTGTATGCGACGGCGCTGTCCGCGATGACGCTCGAGGTGTATTACCGCCATGCCCCGGTGCACGAGCGGCAGAAAGCGTCGCGAGAGCGCCCGCAATTTGCTTCCCAGACCCCCGGGATTAGACTTGAGCAGTGAGCGATCCGCGGCTCGCCGCCGCCAGTCATGGAGTGCTTCAGGTGCCACAGATGTTTGCGTTCATGGGATTGGGAACGGTCGAGCTCATCATCGTGGCCGCGGTGATCCTCCTGCTCTTCGGCTCGCGGTTGCCGCGGGTGATGCGGTCGCTCGGCGAAGGCATCGTCGAATTCAAGCGCGGCGTGCAGGGCATCGAGGAAGACAGCTCGGCCAAGCGCAGCGACGGTCACCACTGAATCGTGCCGTCGAGGCATCCTGCGCTCTGGAGACGCACCGCATGTTCGGGCTTGGTCCGGTCGAGATCGTCGTCATCGGTGCGATTGCCGTGATGCTCTATGGCAAGCGGCTGCCCGAAGTGGGGCGGACGGTCGGCCAGGGCATCGGCGAACTCCGGAAGCAGATGACGTCGCTCTCGCGCGAGATGGATCTGGCGTCGCACGTCGATGGCACCGCCGCCAAGCGCACCTCGCGCCGGATCGGTGCCGGCGACGAGGGCCCCCAGGCCGCCGGTCCGCGGTTCGACCCGCCGGCTCCCGCGGAAGAAACAGCCCCATCGTGACGGC
>JBMLMS010000015.1:0-3210 GCA_049243925.1 Pirellulales bacterium | reverse complement strand
CACGCCTGGGGCTTCGGGCGGTGGGGCAGCCTCGCGGCTCCCGCCTCGGGCTTCTTGGGGGCGGAACTGGCGTTTTCGGTGGACGCCCGTGGCGTGCGCCGAAGGGAATCCGGGGCAGCGACTTGGTTCGCATTGACTCGCGGGCTGCCCGGTGAGGAAAATCCCATTCCTTGAGGATCGCCCCGTCAGGTGCCTTGCATGTCGCGCGGACTCCATCGCCTCGCTCTCGAAAAGCCGATCTACGAGCTCGAAGACAAGATCGCCGAACTCGAGACGGCCCCGCTCGGCGCCCAGCAGCAGGAGGAGCTGCGGAGGCTCAAGCGCGAGGCTGTGGAGCTCCAGAAGACGATCTTCGGCAGCCTCGATCCCTGGCAGACCGTGGAGGTGGCCCGCCATCCCGACCGGCCGAAGTCGAGCGACTATCTCTCGCTCGTGTTTGACGAATTCGTGGAGCTCCACGGCGACCGGGCTTTCGGCGACGATCCGGCGATGCTCACGGGCTTCGCCAAGCTCGACCGCCACAAGGTGCTCGTGATCGGGCATCAAAAAGGAAAAACGCTCGCCGAGCGGCAGGCCTGCCACTTCGGCTGTGCGCATCCCGAGGGCTACCGCAAGGCGATGGGCAAGATGCGGCTGGCCGCCAAGTATGGCCTGCCGGTGATCTGCATGATCGATACGCCCGGCGCGTATCCCGGCGTGGGGGCCGAGGAGCGTGGCCAGGCGCAGGTGATCGCCGAGAGCATGTTCCTGATGGCGCAGCTGCCGGTGCCGGTGGTATGCGTGGTGATCGGGGAGGGGGGCTCGGGCGGCGCCCTCGGCATCGGCGTGGGCGACCGCGTGGCGATCCTCGAGCATGCCTACTACAGCGTGATCAGCCCCGAGGGCTGTGCCGGCATTCTGTGGAAGAGCGCCGAGCACAAGGCGAAGGCGGCGCACGCGCTGCGAATGCGGTCGGGCGACCTCAAGGAATTCGGGATCGTCGATGCCGTGATCGAGGAGCCGCCGGGCGGGGCCCACCGCGACCCGCGACAGATGGCCACGAAGCTCAAGACGTTTCTCCTGCGGACGCTCCGCGAACTCGTGGCCCAGCCGGCCGACGCGCTCGTGAACGCCCGGTACGAAAAATTCCGCCGCATGGGCGTGTTCCTCGAGGCGGAAACGGCCGGCTGACCGTCCGCTTGTCCTCTTTGGAGCGGCAGAGTGGCACTCTGCCGAATGTGATGCTGCCCAGCGAGTATCGCATCCGGCTCATGCAGCCGGCAGACTACGCCCGGATCGGCGAGATCTGCCGGCTCGTCTATCCCCACGACACGCCATACACGCCCGCGGAGCTGGCCGAGCACCACGCGGTGTTTCCGCAGGGACAGTTCGTCGCCGAACACGTGCCGACCGGCGAGGCGGTGGGCGTGCATTTCACGCTGCGGCTGCGGATGGCTGATTACCACGTCGACGACACCTGGGACGTGCTCACCGCCCGGGGCACGTTCGGGGACCACGATCCGCGCGGCCCCACCCTCTACGGCGCCGACGTCTTCGTGAGCCCCGAGCACCAGCATCACGGCCTGGCCCACGCGCTCACCGACGCCACTCGCGGGCTCGTGGTGGAAGAACGCCTCTGGCGCATGGTCGGAGCCAGCCGGCTGCCGGGGTATGGCGCCGTCGCCGGCGCGGTGCCTGCCGACGACTACGTGCGCGCGGTCATGGCGGGCGAGCGCACCGATCCGGTGCTCTCGGCCCACTTGAAAGATGGCTGGAGCGTGGTGCGGCCGATCCAGGGCTACCTGCAGCACGATCCCGAGAGCGCGAACTGGGCCGCCGTCATCCAGTGGGTGAACCCCGCGTGCCCACCGCCACCGGAGATGGCGCTTCGCTGACGGGCATGCGGCCGGATCGCCCGCTCAGCCACCGCCGAGTTCCGTGTACTTCCGGGCGGAGCCGCGGGCGAGCTTGACGGGGTATTTCTGCTCGTTGGCGGCGAGCTTCGCTGTGATCGCCTCGGCCAGGTCGATGCCCAGTCGATCGCTCAGGAGCATCGCGAACATGACGACGTCGGCGATTTCCTCGGCCACGCCGGCTTTCTTGGCCGCGTCGGCCAGATCCTGATCGACCTCGGCGTCGGTCTTCCAGAGAAACCGCTCCTGGAGTTCGGCCGCCTCGATGGCGGTCGCCGCGGCCAGGTTCTTCGGCGTGTGAAACTGCGCCCAGTCGCGGTCGTCGCGAAACCGGCGGACGGCCGCCACGAGGTCGGCCAGGGTTGGTTGGGGCGCCGCTGGCTGCTTGCTCGCGCGTGATGGCTTTGCAGGCTTGTTCATGATGGAGCGAATGCAGGTTATCCCCAAATTCGGTGAACGCCATACAAGTCAAAAACCGTTTCCCGGCTGACGATCGGCATGTCTTCCGCCAGACCCTGGGCGATGAGGAGCCGGTCGAAGGGGTCGCGGTGGTGAAACGGCAAAGATGCTAGGACCTCAAAGTGGTGATCCTTGAGTGGCAACCATTCAAAGAACGACCGCTGCATGTATTGCCGAAAGAAGCCCGGAAACGGCCCGCCAAGGTCGAGTTTCTTCAAGCTCACCTTGATTGCAACTTCCCACGGTGCCGCAATGCTGACCAGTTTCTGGTTGCCGGCGTTCTCGATGGCTTCACGGGCCTTGGCACCAAGCCGCGGATCATCCCACCAAAACCACAGGATCGTGTGGGTATCCAGCAGGAGTTTCATTCCATGTAGTCCGCGAAGTCCTCAAGCGGGGCGTCGAAGTCCGGGGCCATCCACAATGAGCGATCCTTGGCCACGCCGGGCACGCTGGGCCAGCTGGCTCCGTCGGCTTTCCGAATGACGGCGACGGCCGTACCGTCTGCCGTGAGCACGAGCTCCTCACCGGCCACCATGCCGGCCACGAGTTCGGCGAGTTTTGGCGATGCCGCTGTGAGCGGCAGTGAGCGAGTGATTGTCATACGAGGCCTCCTCATCGATTATCCAGGGAAGGCGAGGCCAGGCCAAATGCCGGTCATGAGGCCGCAAGCAGCGGCGAAACCGCCCTCTCCCCAACGTCCGATAATGTCTCTTATGTCCGGTTCGGGGGTCTTGTTTGCCGCGGCAAACGTTGCCGGTACCTGCCCTGCTGCCATGCAGCAACGTTTTACCTGGCCGCAGTTCGGGGCTGCCCACGCCCCATCGCCGGACGTTCGCTGCGGGCCTCCAGCCCTCCG
>JBMLMS010000014.1:0-2775 GCA_049243925.1 Pirellulales bacterium | reverse complement strand
TTCTGCCGACACCGCGCAGCGCGACATTGCCGACCTCGTGGCCCGCGGCATCCTCGTGAAGAACGCGGCAGGGGGCCGGAGCACCAGTTACCGGCTTACGGATCCGCCGTGAGCATCACGCCCCCGTCGCCACGCGCGCCGCGTGGCACGCTGGAAGGGTTCGTCGGGTGGACAACGCGGGCGGGGGCGGGAATGATCTCGGTTCTTCCGCCCCACTGCCCGAGTCTCCCATGGCACGTCAGCTCGACACGATTCGCAATATCGGCATCGTCGCCCACATCGACGCCGGCAAGACCACGCTCACCGAGCGGATGCTCTTCTATACGAAGACGAGCCACCGCCTCGGCGAGGTCGACCGCGGCACCACGATCACCGACTTCGATCCCGAGGAGCAGGAGCGGGGGATCACGATCTATTCGGCCGCCGTGTCGTTCAAGTGGCGGGACGTGACGGTGAACCTCATCGACACGCCGGGCCACGTCGACTTCACGGCTGAAGTCGAGCGGAGCCTGCGGGTGCTCGACGGAGCGGTGGTCGTGTTCAGTGCCCGCGAGGGTGTGGAGGCCCAGAGCGAGACAGTGTGGCGGCAGGCCGACAAATACGGCGTGCCGCGGATCGCGCTCGTGAACAAGCTCGATCGCGAGGGGGCCGACTTCTTCGGCACGATCGACCAGATCGAGAAGCGGCTCGGCGCGAAGCCGCTCGTGCTCCACCTGCCGCAGGGGATGGGGCCGCCGCACGTGAAGGATCCGTTTCGCGGGATCGTCGACCTCGTCGAGATGCAGCTGCTCACGTTTCCGCCCAAGGATGAGGCGCTCGCCGGCGGTGCGGCGCTCACGGCCGTCACGAAGTCGCCGATCCCCGACGAGCTCGCCGACATGGCGGCCGAATACCGCGAGCAGCTCGTCTCGACGCTCTTCGACTATTCCGACGAGATCGCGGAGCTTGCGATGAGCGAGGCGCCGATTCCGCCCGACCTCATGCGGAAGGCGATCCGTCAGGCCACGATCTCGCGGAAGGTGGTGCCCATTCTCGCCGGCTCGGCCCTCGACTGCATCGGTGTGCAGCCCGTGCTCGACGCAGTGGCGTGGTATCTGCCGAGCCCGGCCGACGTGCCGCCGGTGGAGGGCCTCGATCCGTCGAAGAAGCCCCCTGTGCCCGCGGTGCGAAAGCCCGATCCGAAGGCCCCGTTCTCCGGGCTCGTGTTCAAGATCATCGCCGAGAAGCACGGCGACCTGTATTTCGTGCGGGTCTATTCCGGCACGCTCAAGGCGGGCAGCCGGGCCTGGAATCCGCTGCGGCAGAAGAAGGAAAACATCGCCCAGCTCTGGCATGTGCAGGCTGACCGCCGCGAGCAGATCGAGGAGGCCTTCGCCGGCGACATCGTGGGCGTGATCGGCCCGCGGGCGAGCGTCACCGGCGACACGCTCTGCGACGCAAACGAGCCGATCCTCCTCGAAAGCATCCAGTTTCCCGAGACCGTGATCTCGATGGCGATCGAGCCGGAGACGAGCCTCGAGCGCAAGAAGCTCGGCGATGTGCTCGAGATGATGAAGCGGCAGGATCCGACGTTTCGCGCGATCGAGAGCGAGGAGACTGGGCAGACGCTGATCTCGGGGATGGGCGAGCTGCACCTCGAGGTGATCCGCCACCGCTTGGAGCGGGATTTCAACCTCACGTGCCGCGTGCACAAGCCGCGGGTGAGCTATAAGGAGACGCTCGAACGGCCGGCCACCGTCGCCGGCTCGATCAACCGCCAGGTGGGCGGGCAGAATCTCGTGGCCACCGTCACGCTCCGGGCGGAGCCGGTCGACGAGCAGGCCACCGTGACGGTGGAGCAGGGGTGGTTTCCGGAGAGCGAGTCGCTGGCGGCGATGGCCGCGCTCATGACGCAGTCGGTGCGCGAGAGCGCCGAGCGCGGCGGGTTGAAGGGCTGCCCCTTGTGGGGCGTGCGGATCGTGGTGCTCGAAAGCCCGATTCCCGATCCGCCGCCGAGCGACGTGGCGATTCGGATGGCGGCTGCCGAGGCGATCGATCGGCTCCTCGACGCGGCCGGCAGCGTGCTGCTCGAGCCGGTGATGCGGGTGGAGGTGACGGTGCCGGAGGAGCACCTCGGCGACGTGATCAACGACCTCCAGCAGCGCCGGGCGATCATCACCAACACCGAGATCCGCAGCGGCATGAACGTGCTCACGGCGGAGGCGCCGCTCGCGAGCATGTTTGGCTATTCGGCCGCCGTGCGCAGCGTGAGCCAAGGGCGGGCGAGCTTCACGATGGCCCCGCTCAAATACGGCCCCGCCCCGGCCGAGACCGCCGACGCGTTCGTGTGACCCGATCGGCGCGGGGTGCGCGCAATACCTGCTTCCGGGTATGGCGCGCCCGATTCGTCCCTGCTCAATCCCGTTTCGTCACTTTTCGGCCGGAATGTGTGGCGATCGGGGGTATCTCGGGCTAGAAATCGAGGGGCATGGGCGGTGCCGCGGCACGCGAAGAGCAACGCGCGGGCTGCCGGCCATGCGACACCTGATCAGGCTTGGTTGACGAACCCGCCAGCATGCGCTCCATCCGTTTCTTGCTGCCACGCGGAATTGCCGCGGTCGCTTTGGCCTTGGTCGCCGTCGCGCCGACTGGTGCGCACGCCCAGACGACGCTCAACGCCACCTACACGTCCACGCCCTGGGACAACGCGTCCTCGCTCTCAACCGGCAGCGGCCTCACGCTCAACCTCGGCCTCGGCTTCGAATACCTGATCGTCGGCGGCGGCGGTGGCGGTGG
>JBMLMS010000013.1:0-5534 GCA_049243925.1 Pirellulales bacterium | reverse complement strand
GAGCGCTGCCGCGAGCTCGGCGTCGAGGTGCTCGGCCACGACTCCATCGATGCCAAGGCGCAGGAGTTCAAGTCGCTGATGGCCACGATCAAGGCGACGAAGCCCGATCTCGTCTACTTCGGCGGGACCACCCAGACCAAGGGCGGGCAGCTCGCCAAGGACATGGCGAGCGCCGGGATCGGCGCGCTGCTGATGGTGCCCGACGGCTGCCGCGAGCAGGTGTTCATCGACTCGGCCGGTGCGGCGAATCTCGAAGGCCGGTGCTTCGTGACCTTCGGCGGCCTGCCTCCCGAGAAGCTCACGGGCAAGGGGGCCGAGTTCGTGAAACGCTACCGGCAGAAGCACGGCGAGCTGCCCGAGGCGTATGCCGTGTATGGCTACGAGGCCGCGTGCGTGGCGCTGCGGGCGATCCGCGATGCGGGCGTGAAAGACCGCCGGGCAATCTCCGACGCGGCGCTCGCGCTCCAGGATTTTGACGGCGCCCTCGGCCGCTGGGGCTTCGACAAGAACGGCGACACGACGATGCAGACGCTCACCGTGAGCGTGGTGCGCGGCGGGAAATTCGAGTTCGAAGAGGTGCTCGACGCGAATGCCGTGGGCGAGGAGGGCCCTGCCAGCGAAGCGACCCGATAGATTTGACCTAGTCCGAAACTTAGTTTAGTCTGCCGGAATGGGTGCGACGCGGCTCAACATGCACGATGCGAAAACGCATCTCTCGCGGCATCTCGCCGAGATGAAACCCGACGACCGCCTCATCCTCTGCAACCGCAACCGCCCGGTCGCAGAAGTCCGCCTGCTTGCGGCCGCCCGCCCGAAGCCGCGAGCATTCGGCGTCGCGAAGGGGCAGTTTCGTGTGCCTGCCGAATTCTTCGAGCCGTTGCCCGACGACGTGCTGGCCGGCTTCGAGGGGCGGGGATGAAACTGCTCCTCGACACGCACGCCTTTCTCTGGATGATCTCGGACGATGCCGGGCTGTCGGCGGCCGCCCGGCAGGCCATCGTGGCCGAGGACAACGAAGTGTGGCTGAGCTCCGCCTCGGCCTGGGAGATCGCCATCAAGTATTCGCTCGGCAAGCTGCCGCTGCCCGAAGAGCCCGACCGCTACGTTCCCCGGATGCGCGAGCGGTCTGGCGTGGCGCTGTTGCCGATCGGCGAGGCCGAGGTGTGCCAGATTCATCGCTTGCCGCCGTTGCACCGCGATCCGTTCGACCGCGTGCTCGTGGCCCAGGCCAACTGTCACGGGATGGTGATCGTGACCGACGACGCAGTCATCGGCCGCTATCCCGTGCAAACACTCTGGTAAGACGGTGCTCGTGCAGTTCTTCCTCCAGCAATGCCTGATCGGGCTGACAAACGGCGCGCTCATCGCGCTCGTGGCTCTCGGCTACACGATGGTCTACGGGATCATCGGCTTGATCAATTTCGCCCACGGCGACCTGATCATGCTCGGCGCGTGCCTCGCGCTCTCGCTGGTGGCGGCGCTGGGGATCGGCGCGGCCGATGTCGGGGGAATGGCCGCCGTCGGCCCGGCGGGCACCTGGCTCGGCATCGCGCTGCTCGTGGGCCTGTGCGGCCTGTTCTGCGGCGGGCTCAACGTGGCCGTCGATCGCATCGTCTACAAGCCGCTCCGCACGGCGCCCAAGCTCGCCCCGCTCGTCTCGGCGATCGGCGTGTCGTTCATCTTCATGAATATCGGGCTGTTCTGGCTGGGGCCTGCCGATCGGTCGTTTCCGGAACTCCTCCCGGCCGCGAACCTCCTCCCGGGCGAAGGCCTGCAGTTCACCTGGAAGGATCTGCTCGTGGTCGTGGTCGTCGGGCCGCTGATGGTGGCGCTCTCGCTCCTCGTGCGCACGACGAAGCTCGGCAAGGCGATGCGGGCCGTGTCGCAGGATCAGACCGCCGCGGCCCTCGTGGGGATCGACGTCGATCGCGTGATCGCGGCCACGTTTTTCATCGGTGGCTTCCTCGGCGGTGCGGCGAGCGTGATCTACGGGCTCTACATCAACACGATCAGCTTCCAGATGGGGTTTCAAAACGGGCTCTATGCCTTCACGGCCGCCGTGCTCGGCGGCATCGGCAGCATTCCCGGAGCGGTCGTGGGGGGCGTCGTCATCGGCCTCGTGCGTTCGCTCTCGAGCGCTTATGTCGGCGAGCGGTGGACCGGGGCGATCGTATTCGCGATTCTGATCGTGATCCTCGTGTTTCGCCCCGAGGGACTGCTCGGCCGGCGGACGAAGGAGAAGGTCTGATGCGCACGTTTCTGCGGGAGCGCTGGGAGTTGGTCACGCTGGGCGTGCTGGCCGTGGCCCCGCTCGTCGTGCCGGCGCTCGGTGGAGCGCTCGGCGGGCAGGTGACCACGCTTTTCATCTACTGCATCCTCGCGCTCGGGCTCAACGTGATGGTGGGCTACACGGGCCTCGTGCATCTCGGGATCGCCGCATTCTTCGGCATCGGGGCCTACCTGATGGCGATTCTCACGGTGCCGATGTATCCGTTTCAGGTGGGGTGGCTCGCCGCGGCGATCATCAGCGTGATGGCGACAGCCGGCGTGGGCCTCGCGCTTGGCGCCCCCACGCTCCGGCTGCGCGGCGACTACCTCGCGATCGTCACGCTCGGCTTCGGCGAGGTGGTGAAGGTGACGCTCCGCAACCTCGAGCAGATCACTGGCGGCATGAAGGGGCTCAACCCCGTGCCGCCCCCCGGAGCCGGCGTGAAGCTCGGCAGCCTCGATCTCGGCCTCGCGTTCGCGATCGATCCGCGCTGGTTCTACTATCTCTCGCTTGCCGCGCTCGCCGGCGTGGTCGTGGCGATGCGCAGGCTCGAGCACTCGCGGCTCGGGCGGGCGTGGGTTGCCGTGCGTGAAGACGAGCTCGCGGCATCGGCGATGGGCATCTCCGCCACGAGGGTCAAGCTCTCGGCCTTCGCGATGTCGTCGGCCGTGGCCGGCCTCGCCGGCTGCCTCTATGCCGGCAGCCTGTCCACGACGGCCGACCCCAACGCCTACGACTTCAACCGCTCGATCATGGTGCTCTGCGCGGTGATCCTGGGTGGCCTCGGCAGCATTCCCGGCACGCTGCTTGGCGTGGCGATTCTCGTGGGTTTCGACACGGTGCTCGCGCCGTGGGCCGACTCGTGGATCCAGCAGATGAACATCAACCCCACGGGCTCGAGCCTGCTCTCCTTCAGCGGCTGGCGGCTGGCGATCTTCGGGCTCGCGCTCGTGATCGTGATGCGCTACCGCCCCGAAGGGCTCGTGCCGTCGCGGCGGCTCGCGGCCGAACTGCACGAGGCCCAGCCATGAAAAAGCGACTCTTGCCACAGATGTCGGGATTTCAGCGGCGGGCCCCGGTCGCCGCGCCGCCGCTCGTCGCCGACACGCCGCTGCTCGACGTCGATCGGCTGACGGTGCGGTTCGGCGGCCTCGTGGCCGTGTCGGAGGTGAGCCTCGACGTGCCCGAGGGGAGCATTGTCTCGCTCATCGGCCCCAACGGCGCCGGCAAGACGACCGCCTTCAACACGATCAGCGGCATCTACGCGCCGACGAGCGGTGCCGTGCGGTTTCGGGGCCGCCGCCTCGAACGGTCGTTCACCGCAGGGACGTTTTGGGCGGCGATGGGCATCGGCCTGCTCACGGGGCTGTTGTGCGCCGCGGCGGCTGTCGACGTCGACAGGCTCTGGCTGGCGGTCGTGAAACGCGGCATGCTCACCGGTGAGCCGTTTTCGGTGGCCGGTGCCCTCGACCGCCTGCGCGGCTACTTTCGCGCCGAGCTCGCGCTCGATCAGATGGCGGGCAAGTGGCGTGTCGTAAGCGCCGACGGGAGCGACGTGCTCGCGATTCGACGCGATCTCGCCGAGGCCCGGGCCCTCCGCGACCGGCTCCAAGCAGCCGTGACCGCGCGGCGGGCGGGGCCGGGCACGGTGCCCGACGCCAGCGATCTGTCGGGGCCGGCGGAACCGGTGGCCGGTGCCATCGAACTGCCTGCCATCAAGGAAGAGGTGCTCGACAGGCTCGCCGCGGGGAAGCGGCGCGTCAGGCTGCGAGGCTGGCTTGGCCTCGGCGCGGGGTGGGCGCTCGGCACCGCCGGCACGATCGCCGTCTGGCGGCGTGGCCGGCGATCGCCGCACGTGGTGGCCCAGTGCGGCATATCGCGCACCTTTCAAAACATCCGTCTGTTTTCCAACATGACGGTGCTCGAAAACGTGCTGGTCGGCCTCGATCGCGCGATCCCCGGCGGCGTGGCGGCGATGCTCTTCAAGACGCCGGCCAACCGCCGGGCCGAAGCGGAAGCTCGCCGAATGGCCCTCGAAGCGCTCGAATTCGTCGGCCTCGCCGCAGAGGGCAATCGGATCGCCGGGCAGCTCCCGTATGGCGACCAGCGCCGGCTCGAGATCGCGCGGGCGCTCGCCACCGGGGCCACGCTCCTCCTCCTCGACGAGCCTGCCGCGGGCATGAACCCCACCGAGACCGCCGACCTCGCCCACCTCGTCGAACGGATCCGGGCCCGTGGCGTGACGGTGCTCCTCATCGAACACCACATGAACGTGGTGATGCGGATCAGCGACCGCGTGGCCGTGCTCGACCACGGCGTGAAAATCGCCGAAGGCACGCCCGCCGACGTGCGGCGCGACGAGAAGGTGATCGAGGCCTACCTGGGAAGCGAAGGCTAGGCGATGCAGCTCCTCGAAGTCGACAACCTCGAAGCGGGCTACGGGCCGATCCGGGCGCTCGACCGCGTGTCGCTCACGGTGGGCGACGGTGAGCTCGTGGCGATCATCGGTGCCAACGGTGCCGGTAAGACGACGCTCCTGATGGCGATTTCCGGCGTCGTGCCGGCCCGCGGCGGCGAGGTGCGGCTCTCCGGAAAGCGGATCACGGGGCTCGAGCCGCACGAGATCGTGCGGCTCGGCGTCGGCCACGCGCCGGAAGGCCGCCGGATCTTCCCCCGGCTGACGGTTCGCGAAAACCTCGAGCTCGGCGGCTTCGCCCAAGACGACGCCGCGAGAGTGAGGCGCGACATCGACGAAGCCTGCGGCCTGTTTCCGGTGCTCGGCGAACGCATGGGGCAATTGGGGGGCACGCTCTCCGGCGGCGAGCAGCAGATGCTCGCACTCGCGCGAGCCCTCGTGGGCCGGCCGCGGTTGCTCCTCCTCGACGAACCGTCGCTGGGCCTCGCGCCCCTGATCGTGGCCAAGATCTTCGAGGTGATCGCCGGCCTCACCGCCCGCGGCATCGCCGTGATGCTCGTCGAGCAAAACGCCCGCGCCGCCCTCAAGCTCGCCGCCCGCGGCTACGTGCTCGAGACGGGCCGCATCACGCTCACCGGCAGCGGCCCCGACCTCGCCGCCGACCCACGCGTGCGCGACGCCTATCTGGGCGAGTGACACGTAGGACAGGCTTCAGCCTGTCATGCCTTCACGCGCCCAAGCCGGCTACGGGCTCCCGATATCCCGTCGCCGGACGTTCGCCGCGTGTTGGGTAGCGCCGGCTCGGGGTTACCCCGTACCGTCTCGCCGGACGTTCGCTGCGGGCTTGCT
>JBMLMS010000012.1:0-1589 GCA_049243925.1 Pirellulales bacterium | reverse complement strand
AGGGCGATCTCGAACATGTGGCGGTCGATCTCGCCGCGGAGCTTCTTGACGATCGACCGGCCGCGGCGGTCGGCGTCGCGGCGATCGCAGATGATCGAGAGGGCATCGACCTTCTTGCCCCCCACGAGGATGTCGAGTCGGGCCAGATCGGCAGGAAAATACCCGACGAGTTCGTAGTCCATCGTGCCGTAGCCGCGGGTCACGCTCTTGAGCTTGTCGTGGAGGTCGTAGATCACGTCGGCCAGCGGCAGGTCGAAGGAGAGCATGGCCCGCGTCGGCGACAGATACTCCGTCTTCAGGTAGGTGCCGCGGCGGTCGGTGCACAATTGCATGACCGGCCCGATGTACTCGACCGGCACGAGGAAATTCGTGCGCACGATCGGCTGCCGAAACTCCTCGATCTGCCCGGAGTCGGGCACATCTTGGGGATTCGTGATCTCGATCGTCTCACCGTCGGTCTTGAGGATCTGGTAGGTGACGTTGGGCGCCGTCTGCACGAGATCGAGATCAGCCTCCTGCTCGAGCCGCTGCTGGATGATCTCCATGTGGAGCAGGCCGAGAAACCCGCAGCGAAACCCGAAGCCGAGCGCCTCGCTCGACTCGGGGGCGTATTCGAACGACGGATCGTTGATCGCGAGTTTTTCGAGGGCGTCGCGGAGCTCCTCGAAATTCTCTCCTTCGCTCGGATAGAGTCCGCAGTAGACCATTCGCTGCGGTGGCTTGTAGCCAGGCAGCGGGGCGGCTGCGTCGTCGCCGGGGATCGTCACCGTGTCGCCGATATGGACCTGCTTGACGTCCTTGATGTTGCACACGAGGTAGCCCACCTGCCCGGCCACGAGCTGGTCGCAGCCGCGGCGCTGGGGCACGAACTGGCCGAGCTCGATCACCTCGTGCGTGGTGCCCGTCTCGAGAAACCGGATCTTCTGTCCCTTCTTGACGGTGCCGTCGATGAGCCGCACATACGTGATCGCCCCACGATAGCTGTCGTAGTGGCTGTCGAAGATCATCGCCCGCAAGGTGGCCCCGGGATCTCCCGTCGGGGGCGGCACCCGCTCGACGATCGCAGCGAGCAGGTCTTCGATGCCGATCCCGGCCTTGGCGCTCGCCTTGATGACCTCCGTGGCATCGATCCCCAGGCTCTGCTCCATCTCCACGAGCACCTCGTCGACCCGGGCGTACGTGAGGTCGATCTTGTTGATCACTGGCACGATCGCGAGATTCTGGTTGATCGCGGCATAGGCATTGGCCACCGTCTGGGCTTCGACTCCCTGGAAGGCGTCGACGAGCAGCACGGCTCCTTCGCAGCAGGCGAGACTCCGCGACACCTCGTAGTGAAAATCGACGTGGCCGGGAGTATCGACGAGGTTCAGCTCGTAGACCTCGCCCTGGTAGCGGTATTCCATCCGCACGGCCCGGGCTTTGATCGTGATCCCCCGCTGCCGCTCGAGCTCCATGTCGTCGAGCATCTGCTCCTTGAGCTGCCGCTTCTCGACGGTGCCCGTGAATTCGAGGAGCCGGTCGGCCAGCGTGCTCTTGCCGTGGTCGATGTGGGCGATGATCGAGAAGTTGCGGATGTGCTTGCAGTCGAT
>JBMLMS010000011.1:0-2821 GCA_049243925.1 Pirellulales bacterium | reverse complement strand
GCCTGCCGCGGTGTGTTCGAAAGGTGCTCCTCGGCGCGGATCACGTGCGTGATCGCGAAGTCGTGATCGTCGACGACGCTCGCGAGGTGGTAGAGGCAGGAGCCGTCGGCCCGCTGGATGACGTGGTCTTGCTCCCGTTCCCACGCGAACTCCACGCGGCCGCGGACCGCGTCGTCGATCACGAGCGATCCTTCGCGCGGCATCTTGAGGCGGACCACGCTCGTGCGGCCCTCCGCTGCAAACCGGGCCGCCGCGGCGGCGTCGAAGGCGGCGAAGCGCCGGCTGTAGAGAAACGGTCTGCCCGCAGCCTGCGCGGCCTTGCGCTCCTCGTCGAGCTCCTCCGGCCTTGCAAAGTCGCGGTAGGCATGGCCGGAGGCGAGGAGGCGCTCCGCGGCCGCCTTGTGGCCCGCGGCTCGCTGCGACTGGAAATACGGCGCGTGGGGGCCGCCGACGCCCGGGCCCTCGTCCCAGTCGATGCCGAGCCAGCGGAGCCCGTCGAGGATCGGCTGCAGGGCCTCGTCGACATTCCGCTCCGCGTCGGTGTCGTCGATCCGCAGGATGAAGCTGCCGCCGTGTCGGCGGGCGAAGAGCCAGTTGAAGAGCGCCGTGCGGACGCCGCCGATGTGGAGGTAGCCCGTGGGGCTCGGGGCGAACCGGGTGCGAACGGTCATGATGCGAAGTGGCCGGGAAAAAGGGGACGGCTCACGCCACCCGGTTCATCCGGGCCAGCTTCTTGAGCCGCTTGCGTTCGGCCTTCGAGAGATGCCGCGTGTCGCGGTCCTCGTCGCCTTCCGAGCCGTCAGTGTAGCCGGTCGCTTCGAACGTGTCGGAGCCCCATTCGGGCGACTCTTCCGGCTCGTCGTCGTGGTCGGCCGCCTGCTTCATCGGGAGGGGCCGCGCGGCTGCAGTCTGCGGCTTCGGCGCGGCCGCCTTGGCGACGCCGCGGGCTTCGCCGCGCACTTCGCGAATCACCGACCGCGCCGCCACGAGCATCGCAATCGCGAGCAGGCCGCTGCCTGTCGCCCATGCCGCGGGGGCCACTCCCGGATGCACGCCTTGCGTCGCACTGAGCCATGCCGCCGCCGCCGATACACCCCACGCCATGAGGCCGCTCGCGAGCCAGAGGGCCGTGGCGGCTCGCTCATGCAGCGGGAGGACGGCCCACAGCGACACGCCGCCAAGGAGCGTGGCCGCGATCGCCACCCACCACCCCGAGCCGGCCGGCCCGAAAGCCACGCCCGTGGCTTCCATCATGAAGGTGCCGACGACCCGGCCAACTGGCGTCTGCGCAGAGCACGAGGCGGCGACGAACAGGCCGGCCAGCCAGCCCCAGGCCCGATACCGGCCCGCGAAGTCGTCGCGTCGATGCCGGCGCATGAACCGCACGACCAGCGCCACGGCCGCCGCCGCCGCCAGCAAGACCTGAGAGAGCCAGCCCGCGAGCGACAGCATCGAGCCCGCATCGAAGCAGGCCGCCGCAGCCGCGACGGTTCGCGCGAAACGCGGCCCGACCACCCGGCCGAGCGCGGAAAACGTGGGTGCGTGAAGCCCGGGGGCCACGGCCGCCGCGATGATGACGGCGATGCCGACTGCCCAGGCCGCGAGACTCCCAAGATGGGTCGGCAGGAGCGTCGCAACGGCCGGCTGACGCTCGGGAAACGCCACGGGGTCGTATTCGGCCGGGGTGCGCGCTGCTGCCACCCTGCCGCCGGATGGCGGCGCGGTGTCGCGAGACCAGGACATGAGCAGCCGCCGACGCTGTCCGCGCCGCTGGCTTCCCGGCAGTGCCATGAAAGTGCCTCGGATCCTTCCCTGGATCCATCCCCACGAGGTTCCGGCCCGGCGGTGGCCGCGGCGGCATCCTGCCGGCGAAACCACTGCCCTGGAGGGAGAATCGACCGGCAGCGGCGTGCGGATTCAGGGGGCGGCTGCCGGAACGGCCAACGCGCACGCGCGTTATCGTCGGCACGGTCGACGGCCGGTTCGCCGGCCCTACAATCGTCAGCCGCAGTCGGGTCGTCCGCCCCGACCGATTCTGTCCGAACGTCCCTGGAGATGACCCCATGGCCTACACACTGCCTCCCCTGCCCTACGCCTTCGACGCGCTCGAGCCGTTCATCGACGCCCGCACGATGGAGATCCATCACGACAAGCACCATGCCGCGTATGTGACGAACGTCAACAAGGCGCTCGAGGGCAACGCGCTCGGCGATCTTCCCGTGGAGAAACTGATCGCCGATCTCGAGAAGGTGCCCGAGACGATCCGCACCGTGGTGCGGAACAACGGCGGTGGCCATGCCAATCACACGATGTTTTGGGAGACCATCGGCAAGGGCAAGGGTGGCGAACCCGCCGGCCATCTCGCCGAGGCGATCCGGAGCGTGTTCGGCGGCTTCGACAAGTTCAAGGATTTGTTCACCGATGCCGCCATGAAGCGGTTCGGCAGCGGATGGGCATGGCTCTCCGTCGATCCGAAGGGAAAGCTGCTCGTGGAGAGCACGGCCAACCAGGACAGCCCGATCATGCACGGCAACACGCCGGTCCTCGGCGTCGACGTCTGGGAGCACGCCTACTACCTGCTCTACCAAAACCGCCGGGCCGACTACGTCAACGCCTTCTACAACGTCATCGACTGGGACGCGATCGGCAAGCGGTTCGCTGCCGCCAAGTAGGAACCGCCTGACGCCTCCTGCGCGAACCTCCCAGTTTCGCGAGGGAGGCGTTGTTTTGCGCGGGAGGCGTTGTCGATCGTGCGACGCTGCCCGTCTGCCGTTGACGTAGCTTCGGATGGAATCCTATTCCCCTGTCTTCCCAGGTGATT
>JBMLMS010000010.1:0-2242 GCA_049243925.1 Pirellulales bacterium | reverse complement strand
GGCGGAGGGCAGCGTGAGGCCGAGGTCGACGAGCCGCTGCTGCGGAGTCGGGAGCAAATGATCGTGTGCCATGGGGGCGGAGTCTCGCCGGGGCGTCGGAAAGGCGTCAAGTCGGCCTACCTGGCTTCGCCCGACCGCCCAGCCCCCATATTCCGGGTTCATCGCTACGTCCCGCACCGCCACGGTCTACGTTTCGCCCCGCACGATTCGGCGTGCCTCGTCGACGAGCAACGCGATCCCCGCATCACTTCCCACCCCGGGCAGGTAGACGAAGGCTCCCAGCTGGCGGGCCCAACACTCCTCGTCATCGCCGCCCGGGGGCAGGCCTGAGGAGCCCGCTGGCCGGCCGCACACGGCCACGAGCACACCCTTGCGGGTGGAGAGCGTTTCGGCGATCGCCCGAGCCTCGTCGGCGCGGCCGTCGAGCGGGCGGGCGACATCGATGAATACGAGCGAGTGATCGGCATTGGCTGCCCGCCAGGCAGCGGCAACCGACGCGGGCGTACGGCACATGCCCCCCCGGCCGACGACGACAGCCCGCAGTCGGTCGCGCAGCGGCTCGTGGCCGGTGAGCACGAGCGTGGTCAGCACGCGGGGCGGCGATCCGGCCGGCGGATGACCGCCCGGCGTATGAATGGTCGCCTCGGACCAGACGACTTCCGAAACGATGCCCGCAGCGAAGACGATCATCACGGCACCTGCGCAGGGAGAGGGATTTCCTCGGCCTACGCTGCGCCGAAATTCCCGCGCGAAAGCGCGGATCGTCCAGCAGCTCGTCTTCCGAACGGAGCAACGATTCCACGCGCCCGCCGCATGGGCAAGCCCAGCCCGCAGAAGCGGTCTGATCCGCGAGCCAGGGCCGGCACTCGCTCAGGACACTTCGTCCGTGCGGCTCAGCGGGCCGGGAAGCCCGCATCACTCCGCGGCTGCACGCCATCGCCCGCGGTCAGCAGCCGTTCGAGCACGGCCCGGGCGTCGAGGCCGCATTCGATGCCGTCCTCCACGAGGTAGGCGATCTCGTCGTCGTCGAGTTCGATTCTCCGGTCGCGTTGGATCGCGATGGCAAGCGCGGTTCGGTCGCCAGGCCCGACTGTTTCGCCGAGCCAGGCGCGAATGGCCTCGAGCGGCGCGAGCGCTTTGAGCGTGTTGAGGCGGTCTTGATCGATCGTGTTCATGGATTCCCCTCCGTGAGATGCGCGGGGTGGCATCGCCCCCCCGTTCAGGGCAAAATATAGGTGCCCGCGCGCCGAAAGGCAACCGTGCGGTTGCTGCCATGCCAGCACACGCCCAGGGCTCCTTCATGCTGGCGAACCTGGGCGAGATGCGCCCTGCCGCGAGGATCATCCGCTCGGATAGCCCCATGGCACGCGTGCTTCAGGATCGTTACGGCTCCCCCGCGAAGCTGGTCGACTGTGCAGACCACGGAGCCGGGTCCGGGGCGGAATTGTTCCTCGTCGAGGGCGACTCCGCCGCTGCGGCCGTGGCCCGCGTGCGCGACGCCCGCCACCAGGCCGTGCTGCCCATGCAAGGCAAGCCGCTGAACGTGTCGCGGGCATCGACCGCCAAGGTGGCGGAGCACCCGTTCTTCGGCCCACTCGCCGCGGCGATCGGAATCAGCTCTGAGTCGCACGGCGAGGCACATCGGTCACGGTATGAGCGGGTGCTCGTGCTCACCGATCCCGACGCCGACGGCATTCATTGTGGCTATCTCGTGCTGCTGTTTTTCGAACGGTTCATGCGGCCACTGCTCGACACCGGGCGGGTCGGCATCGTGCGGCCGCCCTGGGGTGAGGTGGTGGTGGCGGGCGAACTCCTGCTGGCCTTCTCGGAGCCTGAGCTCGCCGCGACTGTCGATCGGCATCGGAGCCGCGGCGACATCGCCGTCAGGCGCTACCGCGGCCTGGCCGCCCTGGATGCCGACCTCCTGAGAATGACGTGTGTCGATCCAGCGACACGGCGCATCGACGCCGTATCGTCAGCCGACATGGCGGCGATGACCGCCGTGATCGAGGCGATCGAACCTGCCTGAGGCAATCTCGTGCCCGGCGGATTGGCGGGGCGACGCCCATTGCCGTCATCGGCGGCTGCGGCGGGCACTCGAATCGGTTGCCATGCCCCAGACGGCTCCCACGATCAGCCACATCCCGAACGCGAACAGCACGAGCACCACCCAAAGGGCGATCGTTTCAAACATTTTTGTGACGCTCCTGAACAGCCCGAAATGGCTGCAGGCAAACCATAG
>JBMLMS010000009.1:0-3404 GCA_049243925.1 Pirellulales bacterium | reverse complement strand
GGCGGAGGCGAACGTCCGGCGAGCGGGATATGGGGAGCCCGAAGCCGGCGCGCTCAATACAGCCACACGCGAAACACATCACGGTCGATCACCGGTTGCCGCGTAAGCCTCGGTATCCGGCCAAGCAAGCGCACCTCCGCTGCTTTCGAACCGAGCGTAGCCCAGTCGGCGAATGTGGCCCGCGGTGCATCGACCACCGGAGGCAGGGTCCAGGCGTCGCAGATGCGGTGCCAGAGGGCGTCGAGATGCGGGCGGCGGACGTGGAGCGCGTCGACGCCATACCATTCGGCCGGCTGCTCGAGAAACGCAGCGCCCGAGTCAGCGGCGATCGCTTGGAGTTCCTCGTCGAGCCAGCGTGTGGCCTCCTTGAGCTCGGCGAGCCCGAGCAGGCAGCCGGGCACGTAGAGCGTGCGCAGGAGGCGGTAGCGCACCAGGCCCACGCCGGCGATGCCCGCGAGTGGCAGGCCCGTGATCGCGAGCCGGGCGCCGCAATCGGCGAGCCGCTTGGCGGCCTCGCGCACGGCGCTTGCCACCGCACTCACGCCGAGGCCGTAGAGCAGTTCGTTGCCCACGTCGGTGATCACGGCGAGCGGCTCTTCTGCCCGCTCGCGGTCGAGCGCCCGCCACAGGCCGCTTGCGAGGATCGAGGGTAGCCGCCGCTGCCAGACGCGGGTGGAGACGCCGTAGCCGCGGCCGTGACCGGCGGCCACGAAGAGATCGAGCGGGCCGGCAGCGCGGGCCCGGGCTGTGGCGGCGAGCCGCGGGAGGCCGCGCGACACGTTGCTCGCGCCGAGCACCACGACCGCGCGGCGCGAGCCCGTCAGTTCCACCGGCGCCACGGGGTGTTTCCCGGGAGGTTTTGCCAGCAGGAGACGGCGAGCATCGCGAACATGATGCCGAGGTAGGGCTCGCCGCGCGAGTAGGCCCAAAAGGCGACGAGGCCACCGGTGACGGTGCCGAGCAAGCCGGCGATCCGCGGAGCGTCGTCGATGCCGACTGCCAGGAGCGCCTCGCGGGCGATCTGCCCGCCGTCGAGCGGCGGCACCGGCAGGAGATTGATGAGCGGCCAGAAGATGTTTACTTGCAGGAGAAACCAGACGATCGCAAATGCGAGTGTCGACGGCAGCGGCCGCCCCTCCGAGAGCCCGAGGGCGTCGCCGAGCCCGGGCAGCGGCAGAGGCACACGAAAGCCCGCTGCCTTGAGGCCCGCCACGACCGCGGCTGCAAACAGAAGCTGCGCGAGCGGCCCCGCGGCCGACACGAGCAGCCGCTCGAGCGGCCGCCGCGCACCCCGCCGGCCCCAGGCATCGGGGATCGCAAGGCCGCCGAAGTGATAGAGCACCACGTGGGCCGACTGGCCGAACCAGCGATACGTGAACGCATGGCCGAGCTCGTGCACGAGGAGCGACACGAATACTACCGCCACCCAGGCCACGAGATAGCGGAGCAGCTCACGCTGGTCGGATCGGGCAAGGGCCTGGCAGACGTTCCAGCCGAGCAGCGCCGCCGCCACCCAAAACCACGCGCTCACCCGCACGGGCACCCGCCCGATCGAAAATTGCAGGTCGGCAGGCGTCGGCTGGGGCTCGGCGAGAAACATCCCCTCCATTATGCCGCCCGGGCGGCCGGGAGCGGCATGCCGACCGTCGCGCGGCCGCCAGAGGCGATCGTGAGCACGGCGTCGGCAGCCCGGGCCGCCGAGCCTCCCGTCGCCACCCGTGCCGCCACGGCCTCGATCCGCGCGGCTGCGTGCGCCCGGGCTGCCGGATCGGTGAGCCACTCGACCACGTGTGCCGCCGCCGCGCGGGCGGGATCCTGCACGGCGAGATACTCGGGATACACGGCCTCGGGGTCGGCCGCCTCGACGGCCACTGGCGGCAGGAGCGTGGGCCGCACCGGCCCGATCGGCTCCCGACAGGCGAGCAGGTTCACGAGCGTGATGAACCGCGCCCGGCGATACCAGCTCTGCACGACATACGCCAATCCGCTGATCCGATACATGATCACGGTGGGCACCCGCGAGGCGAGCAGTTCGAGCGACACCGAGCCACTCACGGCGATCGCGCAGGCCGCCTCGGTGATCAGGCTGCGGGTGCAGGCCGATTCGATGGCGACGTCGAGGCCGCCGAGGGCCTGCTGCTGTGCGGCGAGCATCTCACGGATACGTGCCGCATGCCGCTCGTGCAGGGCGCCCACGGCGAACCGTGCCGCGGGCACGCGGGCCTTCACGATCGTGGCGGCCCGGAGGATCGAAGCCAGATTTCCTTCGATCTCCTGCCCGCGCGATCCTGGCAAGAGCAGCACGAGCGGTGCGGCGTCATCGGGCTGCCGAAGCACCGCGCACTCGAGCTCATCGAAGAACGGATGGCCCACATACGTGCTCTGCATCCCCTGGGCCGTGAACCACTCGTGCTCGAAGGGGAGCGCGGAGAGCACGTGGTCGACGAGCCGGCGCATCTTCCCGATCCGCCAACTCGCCCACGCCCAGATCTGCGGCGGGCAATAGAAGACGACGGGAATGCCATGCCGCTTCGCCCGCCAGGCCAGCCACCAGTGGAACCCCGGAAAATCGACGAGCACACAGACGTCGGGGCGGGCGTCGAGAAAGCTCCGCTCCGCCCGCCGGGCGAGATCGACGAACCGGTGAATGTTGAGGATCACCCGCAGAAACCACATCACGGCCAGCTGCGTGAGATCAGCGACGAGCGTACAGCCCTCGGCCGCCATGCACGGCCCCCCGAGCCCGACGCACTCAACGTCGGGCCGCCGCGCGCGAATCGCGCGCACGAGCAGCGCGGCATGATGGTCGCCCGAAGGCTCGCCGGCAGACAGGAACACGCGCATGAAAAACTCCGCGAGGCCAGACGGCCCCGGCGGAGTATTTCAACTTCGAGTGACCCGCCCTAGGCCATTTTCACAGGGCATACGCGGATGATCGGGCCGGCGGCAGCACACCCAAAGCATCCTCTCGGCTTACGCCTCGGGCTCGCCTCGAGTACGGGAGGCGAGGGGTTACCCCTACCGTTGAGACGGCGTATGTGACCAGCGCAGGCATGGATGCCGGAGCGCAGGCACATCCGAGTGAGCCGAAGCCTGGAGGGCGGAGGCGAACGTCCGGCGAGACGGTACGGGGTAACCGCGAGCCGGCGCCTACCCGGCACGCAGCGAAAGTCCGGCGACGGGATATGGGGAGCCCGAAGCCGGCTTGACCGCGCGTCACTTGCCGGCCGGTGCGAAGCCCTTCTCGATGTTGCCGAACACCATGTTCACTTGGTCGTCGGCCGAGGCCTTCTCGACCTTGCCCTTGCAGTTCGGGCAGCAGAAACCCACCTCGGCGTCGCCGATCGCCAGCTGCGTGCCCGGCTTCACGGCGCCGCCGCTGAACGGGCAGCCCTTCTGCACGA
>JBMLMS010000008.1:4152-8750 GCA_049243925.1 Pirellulales bacterium | reverse complement strand
GAACAGCTTGACGAGCGTGGCGAGCGCCTGCGGATCGCGGTCGCAGAGGGCCGCTGTGGAAAGCGGGCTGCGCACGGCCGCGAAGAATCGCTCCACCGCCACGATCACGCGATCGGCATCTGCCACCTCGGGCAGCAACCCGGCGAGCTGGTCGGCGAGCACGCCGAGCAGGTCAAAGGGCACCCCGAGCGCGGCGAGCGCGGCAAACGTGCGCCGCGCACCGGCCGGATCGGCGAGCCCGGCCGACCGGCCCCAGGCAGCCGCGGCCTCCGCGTCGTCGAGCAGCCGCACCATCACGTCGGCGGCCGGCACGTCACACCCCCGCAGGTGCGGAGGGCTTCGTGAGCGGCGCGATCTGGTGCACCGGCACGTCGTCGAGCGGCACGGCATCGGCCAGGCCGTCCGACACGAGTCCCGCGAGCGACCAGGCACCGGCCGCGGTGATATCGACATCCGCGAGCCGGCCCACGAGCCGCAAAGGCGCGTCGAAGACCACGATCCGGTCGCACATCGTCCGGCCGGTGAGCTGGGCCACGCCATCGGGCCCCGGCTGCACGGCCTTCTTTTCGTCGCGTGTGGAGAGCCCTTCCACGAGCACCTGCTGCCGCGTGCCCACGAAGGCCTGGTTGCCCGCGAGGCTCACCTCGGCCTGGGCATCGAGCAAAGCATGGTTGCGGGCCTTCTTCACGTCGTCGGGCACGTCGTCGGGCAGCCGGTCGTAGGCCTTCGTGCCGGGCCGCGGGCTGTATTTGAAGATGAAGCTGTTCTTGAAGCCGGCCGAGCGGACGAGGTCGAGCGTGGTTTGAAACTCCGCGTCGGTCTCGCCGCAGAAGCCGACGATGAAATCGCTCGTGACCGCGGCGTGAGGCAGTTCCTCGCGCACGCGGGCGAGCATCTCCATGTATTCGCCGATCGTGTAGCCGCGCTTCATGCGGGCGAGCACGTCGTCGCTGCCGTGCTGGGCCGGCACGTGGAGATAGTGGCACACCTTCGGCAGATCGCGGACGGCCGCGATCAGATCCGGCGTCATGTCGCGCGGATAGTTCGTCACGAACTTGATCCGGTCGAGCCCCTCCACACCGTCGAGCCGGGCGAGCAGGTCGGACAGCCGGTGCGTGCGGCCACCGTCGGCCCAGCGATAGCTGTTGACGGTCTGGCCGATAAGCGTGATCTCACGGCAGCCCTCGGCCACGAGCTTCGTGGCCTCGGCGAGGATCGTGTCGGGAGCCCGGGCCTGCTCGGGGCCGCGCACGTGCGGCACCACGCAGAACGCACAAAACTTGTCGCAACCGGTCTGCGTGCGCACGAACGCCTGAAACGGCGTGGGCCGCATGCCGGGATCGCGATCGGGGTCGTAGCTCTCGAAGCTCCGGGCGATCTCGTCGCGGGGCTTGCCCTTGCGGTCGAAGCTGACTTCGAGCTGCGGCCCGGCGCCGGCCTGGATCGCGGCCACGAGCCTGGGCACCTGGTGGAGCTGCCCGGGGCCGACCACCAGATCCACCCACGGGGCCCGCGACCGCACGAGCGCCTGGTCTTTCTGGGCCATGCAGCCGAGCACGCCCACGATCAGGTCGGGCCGCTTCTGCTTCTCGAGCCGCACGCGGCCGAGCGCGGAATAGATCTTGTCTTCGGCGTGCTGCCGCACCGAGCAGGTGTTGTAGAAGACGGCATCGGCCTCGGCCTGCGTCGCCGCCAGGCCCCAGCCCTCGCGGCGCAGGGCCGCCACCACGAGCTCGCTGTCGAGCACGTTCATCTGACAGCCGACCGTTTCGATCCAAAGCTGCTTCGTCATGGGGGCGATTGTATCGCGAAGTGCATCCCGGGCAGGACGGGCGAGCCACGGAGGAATTCGGCGGCCGTCATGCCGCGGCGACCCTCCGGCACAACGCGGCGGATCGTGAGGGCCGTGCCGGCGCCGCAGGCCACGACGATACCCGCGTCGTCGGCGGCGAGAATCGAGCCGGGGGCCGCATGTGCGGCGGCGGCCGTGTGCTGACGGTCCACCGCCACGTCGTCGAGCACGAGCCGCAGCGGCTCACCGCCCGCGCGGACCAAAAACGCCGTCGTGCGGGGCCACGGCTCGAGGGCCCGGCGCATCCGCTCGATCCGGGCGGCGGGCTGGGTCCAATCGACGATCCCGTCGGCCTTCGAGAGCCGCGGAGCCTTGGTCGCCTTCGCGGCATCCTGCGGCATGCCGATCTCGAGCAGTTCGCCCGGCTTCCAGAAGGCCCGTGCAGCGTCGAGCCGCTCGATGGCTTCGAGCGTGGCCCCAGCGCCGAGCTCGGCGAGGTGTGCCTCGAGGGCCGGGGCCGTGTCGCCGGGATAGATCGGTGCGGCCCGGGCCACGATCACCGCCCCGGCGTCGAGCGCGGGGGTCATGTGGATCACGCTCACGCCCGTGATCGGGTCGCCCTCGAGGATCGCCCACTGGATCGGGGCGGCGCCGCGGTGCCGGGGCAGGAGCGAGCCGTGCAGGTTGATGCCTCCGAGCGGCGCGAGTGCGAGCACGCGGGGCGAGAGAATCTGGCCGTAGTCACAGACGACGAACAGGTCGGGGGCGAGCTTGGCAAGCGCGTCGAGCGCGTCGTCGTCGTTGATCCGCTCGGGCGCGAGGATCGGCACGCCGGCCGCCTGGGCCGCCTCGCGCATCGGGTTGGGCGGCGGCCGACGCCCTGCCGCCACGCGGTCGGGCCGGGTGACGACAGCCTCGATGTGGTGGTGCGACTGCCCGAGGGCACGGAACATCGGCACGGCGAACGGCCCCGTGCCCATCACCACGAGCCGCAGCGGCTGGAGCGACGTCATGCCCGTCAGGCGTTCCCGCACCGCTCCGCTTCGAGCCGATCGAGCTGGGCGAGGAGCTCGGCATCGACGGGCACTTCGCCCCGCGACTGCTTGCCGGCGAACACCTCGCGGAACGTATCGAGAGATCGCCGGGCCTCGAGCGCCGCAGCGTCGGGCAGCCGATCGGTGAACAGCCGCCCTTCAAGGTGGTCGAACTCATGCTGCACCACGCGGGCCAGCAGTCCGTCGAGATCCTCTTCGAATGGCTCGCCTTCGAGCGACCACGCCTTGACGACGATCTGTTCGGGCCGGCGCACGTCCATCCTCAGGCCCGGCAGGCTCAGGCAGCCCTCTTCCTGCACGGCGTTGCCACGCGGGCGGGAGAGAGAGGGGTTGATGAACACGAGCTCTTCGCCGGCGTCGGGCCGGGCTTCGAGGTTTACGATGAACAGCCGGTAGGGCAGGGCCACCTGGGTGGCCGCCAGGCCGATGCCCCCAGCCTGATACATGATCTCGAACATCTGCTCGACCACGTCGTGGATCGTGTCGTCGATGCGCGCGAGGGGCCGGGCCCGCCGCAGAAGCGCCGGGTGGGGGAATTCAACGAGCTCAAGGCGGTCTATCCGCGAGGGTTCAGCGGGCACATTCATGGCTCAAGTCTTACCATATCAGGCCATGGGTTCCTCCCTCGACACCCCGACGCCCGGCGAACCGTCCCCTGGGGCCTCGACCCCTGTGGACTGGTTCGCTCCGGCCGTGCTGGCCGCCACGTGTGGCGGACTCGGCCGCGCGGCGTTCGCGCCCGGCACGTTCGGGGCCGCGCTCGGCGTGGCCGTCGCGGTGATGCTCGGGCGGCTCGGTCTGCCCTTTGCAGCCGAGGCGGCGGCGATCGTGACCATCAACACCCTGGGCGTGCCGATCTGCACCGCGGCGGCCCGCAGGCTCGGCCGGGGTGGCGATCCGGGCGCGATCGTCTACGACGAAATGGCGAGCGTGCCGCTGGGGCTGCTCGCGGTGCCCGCAGCGGCCCGCACCGCGCTGCCCGACAGCCTGCCGCTGCTCGTCGCGGCGTTTGCCCTCCATCGGCTCTTCGACATCACGAAGCCGTTCCCCTGCCGCCGCCTCGAGCACCTGCCCGCGGGCCTCGGTATCATGGCCGACGACTGGGGAGCGGCGGCCTGGATGGCGGTCGCGTTGACTGTCTGCCGCTGGTGCGGCTGGCTCTGACGGACGATCGCCCACATGCGCCTGCTCGTCATCGATCACGGCTCCTGTGATCCGCCCGCCACCCGCGTGCACGCGCTGCGGGCGGCGGTTCGCGACCACGGCGGCGAGGCGGTGGCCTGCGGCCCGAGCTCGATCCCGAGCCTCGCCGAGCAGCCGCCTGGCCTGCACGGCATTCACTTCCACGACATCGCCGCCGCCAATCGCAGCTTCCTCGCCGCGGTGCACGACGGCTCACCGGCCGCGTTTCTGGCCGCGGCGGGCGGCATCTCGCCGAGCCTGCTCGGCCTGGCCCGCGAAACGGCGCGGCAGACGATCGCCGAGGCGGTAGACACGGTCGATCCCGATGCGGTCGTGGTGCTTCACGCCGGCATCCTCGCCGACCTCGCGATCGAGACGGGCGTGCCGGTCGTGCTGCATGTCGCGGCCTCCGACCTCGACGCCGCATTCGGCTCGCCCAAGCTCACCGAGCTCGTGACGGCGGCGCTCGGCTCGGCCGAAATCATCGTCGCGGCTGACGACGAGACCGCCCGCCGCCTCCGGGCCGACTGGCTCGACGCCACCGCAGCCGCAGCCTGCGAAACCTGGCC
>JBMLMS010000008.1:3910-4052 GCA_049243925.1 Pirellulales bacterium | reverse complement strand
GCCTCCGGGCCGACTGGCTCGACGCCACCGCAGCCGCAGCCTGCGAAACCTGGCCCGCCTCTCCCGAGTCAGCCGCGCTCATGCTCGCCGCCTGCCGCCGCGCACTCGAACGCCGAATGTAGGACAGGCTTCAGCCTGTCGT
>JBMLMS010000008.1:0-3810 GCA_049243925.1 Pirellulales bacterium | reverse complement strand
GGCTTCCGCCCGCTGGTTGTAGGACAGGCTTCAGCCTGTCGTGGCTTCCGCCCGCTGGTTGTAGGACAGGCTTCAGCCTGTCGTGGCTTCCGCCCGCATTCGACAGGCTAAAGCCTGTCCTACAAACTACGCCCCCACGGCCAGCCGCAGGGCGGCCCGACACGCGTTTTCAAACGCGTCGAGGTCGAGCTTCTCGTTCGTCGTGTGGATCTCCATCTGCCCACAACCGAGCGTCACGGTGGGGATGCCGTTGGCGGCCATCCAATTGGCATCGAGGCCGCCGTTCGAGATCTCGCGCCGCGGCACGAGCCCGACCGCCTTCACGGCCTCTTCGGCCGCCACCACACACGGCTCGTCGTCGTCGAGTCGGAAGGCCTCGTAGTCGAGCCGGCCTGCGATCGTCACCTTGCCGGTCTTGCCGTCCACGCTCTTGATCCGCTTGGCTGCGTCCTTGAAGGCCGTTTCGATCGCCTTCACGATCTGGTTGCGGAATGCGGGGTCGTGGCCACGGGCCTCCGCTTTGATCGCCGCCGACTCGGCCACCACGTTCGTGGCCGAGCCGCCGTGGATCGTGCCCACGTTGCTCGTGCCCCGCTTGCCTTTCTTCTCGACGAGGCCGTGCCAGCCGTCGTTGACGAGCGAGGTGATCGCCAGCGACGCGATCGCCACCGCCGACACGCCCTTCTCCGGCGCCACTCCTGCATGGCTCGGGGTGCCTTCGATGCGGATATCGAGCCGATGGCCGCCCGTCGCGCCCACGGTGATCTTTTCGACGGCCCCGCCGTCGAAGTTGAAGGCCAGCTTCGGCCGGCCCAGATCGGCCGCCTTCACGAACCGTGCACCGTAGAGCCCCACCTCTTCCTGGATCGCAAACAGGAATGTGAGCGGTGGATGCGGCAGTTTGTTGCGCAGGATTTCGAGCGCGGTCGCAAGCACCACGGCGCAGCCGGAGCGATCGTCGGCCCCGAGCCCGGTGGCCGGGTCGCCACTCTTCACGAACCGTCCGGCGACCACCGGCTTCGAGCCGAGGCACACGGGCACCGTGTCCATGTGGGCCATGAGCAGCCGGCGGGGCCCCGGCATCGTGCCCGGAAGTTTCACGATCAGGTTGCCCACGTTGCCCTCGAGCGGCGTCTTCGTGTGGGCCGTGTCGAAGAGAACTGCGTCCTTCGGGCAGCCGGCGTCGCGAAGGTGCTTCACGATCCGCTCGGCCACGAGCTTCTCGTCGCCGGAGCCGCCCCGAATCGCCATCAGTTCGAGCACGAGCTTCCGGGCCGCGGCGAGGTCGGGAGCGGGAGCCAACGGTGTCGGCAGCGGTTTTTTGGAGGTGTGTTTCATGGCGGCAATTGTAGCGGCTACATTGCCTCCATGAATCGGAAAGGAGTCCTCATGCCGCTCGACCTCGATCGCGTCCACCAGGGCGACTGCCTCGATCTCCTCGCACGCGCGCCGACGGGCAGTGCGAATCTCGCGTTTGCCGACCCGCCGTTCAACATCGGCTACGACTACGACACCTACGACGACCGCCGCACGGCCGACGACTACCTGGCGTGGTCGCGGCGCTGGATGGCCGAGATCGTGCGTGTGCTCCGCGACGACGGCACGTTTTGGCTGGCGATCGGCGATGAATACGCGGCCGAGCTCAAGGTGCTCGCCACCCGCGAGCTCGGCCTCACCTGCCGCTCATGGGTCGTCTGGTATTACACATTCGGTGTGAACTGCAAGCAGAAGTTCAGCCGGTCGCACGCGCATCTCTTCCACTTCGTGAAGGATCCCGCCGCGTTCACGTTCAACGTCGACGCGATCCGTGTGCCGAGCGCCCGTGAGCTCGTGTATGGCGACAAGCGGGCCAACCCCACCGGCCGGCTCCCCGACGACACCTGGATTCTCCGCCCACAGGATCTGCCGGAGGGCTTTGGCGCCGATGCCGACACGTGGTATTTCCCGCGGGTGTGCGGCACGTTCAAGGAACGCTCGGGCTGGCACGGCTGTCAGATGCCGGAGCAGCTGCTTGGCCGGATCATCCGCGCGTGCAGCAACCCCGGCGACCTCGTGATCGACCCGTTCGGCGGCAGCGGCACCACGCTCGCCGTGGCCAAGAAGCTCGGCCGCTCGTTCCTGGGCCTCGAGCTCTCCGAGCAATACGCGGCGCGGATCAACGATCGGCTGGCGGGCATAAAATCGGGCGACCCGCTCGATGGCGCCCCCGAGCCTCTCAAGAGCGTGCCGATGACGGGCAAAGGCCGGAAGCTCGTCCGCTAGCTTCACGCGACGGCTCGGCATCCTGCCGACCGTCGCTTGGCGGGCCTCCGCCCGCTGGTGCAAACCCGGCCCTCCAGGCCTGGCGCTCCATTCGACAGGCCTGGAGACCTGTCGCTACACCGCACACCTTTCCCCTCGACAGGCCTGGAGGCCTGTCGCTACGGTGACGACATGCCCCCCAAGAAGCCCGCTGCCGCCGCGCCCGCCACCGGCTTCACGGCCGCGCCCGCCGATGGCGGCCTCTCGATCGACCGGCTCGCGCAGGCCTTCGCCGCGATGATGGGCACGGCCGATCCCTACGCCGGCCCGGCGGCATCGCCCACCGACGAAATCGTGCGCGTGGATGCCTCGCCCGACCTCGACGATCCGCTCGGCGCGGCCGACGATGCCGCCGACGCAAAAGTCAACCCGCGCGGCATCCTCGAAGCCCTGCTCTTCGTGGGCCAGTCCGACGGCACCCCGCTCACGAGCCGCAAGGTGGCGAGCCTGATGCGGGGCGTGCGGCCGCAGGAGGTCGACGAGCTCGTGGCGGATCTCCGGCGGGAATACGCGGCCAACAACTGCCCTTACGAGATCGTGTCGCAGGACGCGGGATGGGTGCTGAGGCTGCGGCCCGAATACGCCCGGCTGGGCCAGGTGCTCGAAGCCCGGGCCCGGATGGTGCGGCTCGACGGCGAGGCCCTCGACGTGCTCGCCCTGGTGGCGTGGAACCAGCCCGTGGCCCGCGACAATCTCGTCGAGCTCGGCTGCGACGCGGCCCCCACCACGCTCCGCCTGCTCGTGCGCCGCGGCCTGCTCGAACTCGTGCCGGCGGCCGACAAAGCCGCCGAGCCGAGCTACCGCACCACGGCGAAATTCCTGGAAGTGTTCAAACTCGACTCCCTCGCCGACCTCCCCGACCCCGCCGCCCCTCCGGCGTAACGACGTCTTCTCGGGAAGCCCGAGGCGTGAGCCGAGTGGATGCCTCTCGGGAAGCCCGAGGCGTGAGCCGAGTGGATGCCTCTCGGGAAGCCCGAGGCGTGAGCCGAGTGGATGCCTTGCTCGCAGGGTTGAAGCCCGTCGCTACGTGACCCGCGCAATCGCCTCCTCACGCGTCGCAATCTCCCCATCGAGCTGCAGCGCCCGCAGCCGCGCGAGCGTCGCGCCCATGGCCGGCCCGGCAGCCACGCCCGCCGCGAGCAGATCGGCTCCGGTCAAGAGTGGCGGTGGGTCGAGCTCGGCCCGCGGCCGCGCGATCTGCGCCGTCACCCAAGCGGCCGTCGCGGCGTCGCCCCGCCCGCAATCGGCCCGAGCCCGCAAGAGATCCGCGAGCAAAAACGCATCCTCGTGCGCGAGCCACGGCTGCACCTCCGACCAGGGCCGCCCGGCCATGTCGGCCCCGTCGCACATCGCCACGGCCTGGTGCAGCCAGGCCGCGAGCTTCACCTCCCGATTCGAGAGCCGCAGGCGATTCGCCGCCTGCCGCAGCGGCGCCGCTCCCGCCGGTTCGTAGAGCGCGGCGAGGGCGCTCGCCAGGCTCGGCTCGTCGAGGGCGTCGATGATCCGGGC
>JBMLMS010000007.1:0-7361 GCA_049243925.1 Pirellulales bacterium | reverse complement strand
GCCGCCTCGATCGCGATCTCGGCATGGAGGTTGTTGGGCGTGCAGATGTCGATCGCGTCGATGTCGTCGGCGGCAACGAGCTTTCGCCAGTCGGTCTCGACCCGCTTGTAGCCCCAGCGGTCGGCGAAGGCCTTAGCCTTCTCGGCGTCGCGGGCGGCGACGGCCTGCAGCACCGGCAGGTATTCCAGGTCGAAGAAATCCTTGACGCGGTTGTAGCCGTTGGAGTGGGCGCGGCCCATGAAGCCGTAGCCGATCATGCCGATGCGGAGGGGTTTTGCCATGTCATGCGTTCCTTCGGGTCAACGAGTGGTGGTGAATCGTTCAAAGTGGGCCGGCGAGTGAACGGCAAAAGTCTCGTCGCGTGGGCCGCAGCGGCCCAATGCTCCTCGAGCGTTCGCCGATTCACTCACCTCGCATTCGGTTGTTCGTTGAGCCGATGGGCTGCTCTCTGAGGCCCGCAGCTCACTGCCAGCCGTGGGCTTCGCGGACGGCGAGCATGGTCTTGAGGATGGTGTTCCAGGTCTTCGGGTTTTCGAGTGTCGCGTTGGGGAACATGCAGCCGTCCCAGCAGATGTGCTTGATGCCACGCTGCTCGGCGCCCTCGAGCCAGAGTCCCGAGCACCTTACGATGTCGAGCTTGCCCTTCGGATCGTCGGCCGGGCAGTGCTTGCCCGTCTTGTCGTGGGCGCCCGCGCCGTGCACTTCGCCGTCGTTTTGGGCCACATGGAAGTCGATCGTCCACGGCCGCAGCTTGGCCACCATCTTTTCATAGGCGGGCCAGAACTCGGCGTCGGCGTAGCCGGGCTGCACGAGGGCGTGCTCCGGGGCGTTGTAGCCGAGCACGTAGAGATAGGTGTGGGCGAGATCGGCCTGGAAGCCGAGCGTCTCGGGCATGCCCACTTCCTCGAGCAGGTCGAGCATGTCCTTCCAGGAGTGCATGCCTGCCCAGCAGATCTCCCCTTCGGCCGCCAGCCGCTGGCCGTTGTCCTTGGCGATCTTCGCCGCCTCGCGAAATGTCTCCGCGATTTTGGCCGTGTTGGCCTTGGCGTTCTCCCGCCACTTGTTCACGCCGAACTCCGCCGAGTCGATGCGGATCACGCCATACTTCCGTACGCCGTGCTTCTCGAACACCTTCGCGATCCGGCAGGCCATCTTCACGGCCGAAAGAAACTTCTCCCGCGCCGCCGCATCGCCCATCGCCGAATCGCCCACCGTGCCCGGCCACACCGGGGCCACGAGCGACCCGACCGCGAAGCCATGCTTCGCAATCAGATCGGCGATCTTCCCGAGCTCGGCGTCGCTCGCCTCGGGGTTCGTGTGTGGCAAAAACAAAAAGTAGTCGATGCCGTCGAATTTCTGTCCGTTGACGTTCGCAGCAGCGGTCAGTTCGAGCATCCGCTCGAGCGAGATCGGTGGTTCCTGGCCGGCATCGGTGCCCTTGCCGACGAGGCCGGGCCACATGGCGTTGTGGAGTTTGGGGGCGGAGTGCGGCATTAGAGCGCCCTTCCGTGCTTGGGGAGATCGGAGTGGACGTCGGGGCCGAAGTAGCGGAGCGACACGAGCGGGCCGGGGCCGGTGTTTTCCACCGTGTAGCCCGCCGCCGCGGCGTCGGCCGTGATGAAGAGTTCGTCGGCCGTCATCTCGCCGAAGCGGATGAGTGTGGGCGTGGCCACGTCGTGCACGCCCACCCTGCCCTCGCCCTGCACCGTGATCCAGCCGCTGGCGCCGGCGTCTTTGATCGTGATCTTTGCCCCGGGCGCGAGCGTGAGCTCCTTGGCGCTAAAGAGCTGCTGGCCATCGACGTGGCCGTAGACGATCCACTTGTCGGTCGCGCCGGGGGCGCTTCGCTTTTCGTCGACGATCGGCGAAAGGAAGTTGCTTTCCTTGTAGTGGGTGTCGACGTTCTTCTCCCAGTCGAGCTGGCCGATGATGAAGTCGAGATCGTGGTGCTTCTCCTTGGGCATGTCCTTCACGAGCAGGCTCCACGGCACTGCTCGGCCCTCGACGAGCGACTGGAACATCGCGAACACGTCGCTGCCCCACTGCGGCTCGTAGGTGAGCAGCGAGCCCGGGGCATGGAGCACGCCCGGCGGAATCAGCCAGCCGGTGCCGCGCTCGAGGCGATAGGCCTTCGAGAGGTCGAGGATGCCGTTGTCGCCCCTGTTCCAGTTTTCCAGGCAGCGGCGTAGGTCGGCCTTCGTGGTGCCGGGCTCCAGGCCCATGAAGGTGTAGGGAAAGTTGTTGTCGCAGTTGTTGTACTGCGGCGGGAAGTAATAGCTCTCGGGCTTGCCCTCCTGCCCCACGAGCTTCGCGTCGGCGAATGACTGGTGCATGTGGTGGGGGATCGGCCCCATGTTGTCGAAAAACTTGGAGTAGACCGGCCACTTCTTGTAGCGATCCCAGATCGCCTTGCCGACGAGCTTCGCACCGCCGTCGGCGACGGCGTCCTTGAGCAGGAACCGCTCGCCGTCGAACACGCACCACGACAGCCCCTCGTCGGGCACGCGGCCTTCGTTGGCCGCTTCGGTCGTGCTGGCGAACCACCGCTCGTCGATGCCGCCGCGATCGAGGCCGTAGGCGTAGTAGTCGTCGGGATGGAGGCGGACCCGCTTGCCAGGATGCAGAAAGCTTCGCGGCACCCACGTGGGCGAGAGCCGGAGGATGCCCTTGCCGGCGGTCAGTGCCTTGTCGAGCGCGGTCGAGACATTCTTCGCCTCGGGCAGCGTGGCGGACTTCTTCGGTGCGGCGGCCGTGGCCATGATGGAAACCCCTCGGTGGAGACGTGGCTGCGTAAACCGTGTTGTACGAACCGCCCAAAAGACCCGCAAGCAGCGGCGTGGGGCACGTGGGCCACGACACTCGGTGGATTCCGGCCCGGGTGATGACCGAATTCAGTCGCTGGCGGCGATCGCCTGCGCCAGGTGCTCCACCGACAAGGGTGCCGAGCCCTCGGCCTTGTTGTTGATCGTGATGAACACGTCTCGGCCCGCCGCTGCCGCGGAGCGGGCCAGCCGTGCGAGTGAGGTTCGGCTCGGCAGATCCTCGTCGACGATGCGGTTGAACGGGAGATAGCCTGCTTTCGCATCGTCGTAGGACCTGCCGGCGTGGAGGTTCCACCGCACGACGAGCGGCCCGGCCTTCGCACCGAGCCCCGCGACCGCCGGCCTGACGAACGCCGATGCAGCGGCAGTCGTATCGAGGAACGAAGGATTGTCGCGTGCCGCCTCTCCCGATCCAGCCTTGCGGACGACAGGATCGGTGATGGCCGCCGGCGCCTTCACGACGAACCGAAAGTCATCGGGCACCTGCGCGGCGTAGTGGGCGAACTCTTCGGTCGTCAGGGGCGCATAAAATGTGCGGTCGAGGCTCACGGTGCGAAACAGCGGATGGCGGGCATACGCGGAGAGCCCGTACCGGGCGAGCATCTGTTCGGTCGCCGGCTTGCCGTTGCAGGCCGCGTAGACGAGCCCCGTCCAGCCCGGAAACGACCAGCTCGACGTGCCCAGGCGGATGCGGGCGGGCAACGCCGCGGCGAGTCGGCAAACGTCAGCGCTGACTGGCGCCGGATCGACGCCATCGGCATCGGCAAAGAGAGACAGTTGCGACATCAACTGAGGATAGAGGAGAGGGCGACACATGGTACGCACGATTGGCTGCGTGTGGTACTCTTGCGAGCGAAGAGAGCCAACGGCCATCAAGCTCATATCAGCACACCCATGAAAGATCCGACAGTCCGCGGCGTTGTCCACCTGATCGAGGAGACCAAGACCTTCGGGCAGAAGGGGTTTCGCAAACGTCTGGTGGTGCTCGAGCAGTCCAAGGGCACGTTCACCAACTTCGTTCCCGTCGAATTCGTCAAGGATGGCTGCGACGCGGTGGACGATCTGGCCGTGGGAGACGAGATCGAGGTGACCTACCGCCTGAGCGGCCGCCGCTGGCAGCGGGATGAAGCCAGCGAGGCCAAATATTTCCTGAGTGCCGAGGGACTCTCGTTCAAGCAGGTATCCGGAAGCGGGCGGGCGAATGACCGATCGGACGACGCCATCGACCCCAACGACGCCCTTGCCGAGGCCGGCGACGACGACGTGCCGTTTTGAACCGGCCCTTCCGCACGCTGCCGCAGCAGGACTGACGCACCGTCAGGCTCGAAGCCAGTCACGACGACCCGTCGTCGCCCAGAGGTGACGGTTCGCCGACAGATTCAGGTGAGGCGAAGGGCAGCCACTGCTGCGGGTCGTTGGGCGGCGAGGCCGAGCGTCGCCGACCTTTCGTGGCCTCGCCGGCGAGCGACCGGCGCACGGGATCCTGCTGCATCGCCCCGCGCCGGTCGCGACGGCTGCCGTGCTGCTCGGCCACGGCGCGGGCTTCGGCCCGTGCGGCCGGGGCATTGCGCACAGCTGCCAGCCGGCGCTTCGCTTCGCGCACCGCGGCGGCGTGATCGACGAGCGGTGCGGGGTAATCACGGCCGATCACGCATCCGGCCGCCTGCTGGATGTCGGCGGGCATCGTCCACGGCATGTGGATATACGCCGGTGGCACGCCGGCGAGCTCGGGCACCCAGCGGCGGATGAACACGCCGCGCGGATCCTGTTCGATCGCCTGCTTCGTGGGATTGTAGATCCTGAGTGTGTTGATGCCGGTCGTGCCGCTTTGCATCTGGAGCTGCGACCAGTGGATGCCCGGCTCGAAGTCGAGGAAGTGCCGGGCGAGGAACAGGCCCGTCGGCCGCCAGTGGAGCCACAGCGAATAACTGGCAAACGACACCACGAGCGCCCGCATCCGAAACGTGAGCCAGCCTGTCGCGACGAGGCTCCGCAGGCAGGCGTCTACGAGCGGATATCCCGTTCGCCCCTCCTGCCAGGCTGAGAGCCGCTCGGGAGCGACCTCGGTTTCACGGAGGCCGTCGGCGGCCCGCAGCATGTTGTGAAACTCGATCGCCGGCTCATCCTCCAGCTTCTGCATGAAGTGGCAGTGCCAGTGAAGCCGTGACTGCACAGCCTTCAGGCCCCGCTGCCAGGCCTTTAATTCGGCACGGTCGCGGGGGCTGGTTGCCGTGGCGAGGCTGGCCTGCACGTCGCGCCGACGGGCCTCGCTCGCTTGCCAGACCGTGCGCATCGAGATTGCGCCGAATGCGAGAGAGGGGCTCAGCCGCGAGCAGCTCGTCGGGGCCGAGAGCGGGCTCGAGATGCCGCCGGAGTAGTGCCGCCCGCGGCGGGTGAGAAAGTCGTCGAGCACCTCGTGCGCAGCCCGCTCGCCGCCCCGCTGGCGGTCTTTCGAATCGGCAGCCAGCCCCAGATCGCGGCAGCCAAGAAGGCCGGCCGTCGCGAGCCGCGTGATGCTCGCGAGGCCCCCGCGGCCGGTGCTTCGTGGCACATCAGCCCGCGTAGCCTCCATGCGTTGTTCCCAGAGGCGGTTCCAGCCATTGCGCGACACGAGCCGCCGCACGACGCCAGTCTGGGGCAGTTCGACGAATTCCACTCCGGCCTCCCGAGCCCAGCGCCGCACCCGCCGATCGCGGGCATACGTCACGCCCGTGCCGGTCTCCTCGTGGGCCACGAGCAGCCGGAAGCCCGTCTCGCGGCGCAGCTCTTCGAGCATCGCCACCGCCTCGCCTCGCCGGGTGATGAGCCGAATGCCGAGCCGGCCGAGCGCGGTCTCGAGATCCGCGAGGCACTCCCGCTGAAATTCCGTGTGGGTCGGATCCCACTCCGGCTGCGCGAGCACCTCGGGCTCGTAGAGAAATGCAGCGAACACACCGCCGCCGCGCGAGCGGGCCACGGCCTCGGCGAGCGCCGGGTGATCGCTTGCCCGCAGGTCGCGCTTCAGCCACACACAAATCGGCACTGCCTGATCGACCATCGCGACACATTCCGGGATACGGTCCGCCACCTACCGAGTCAGTGTAGGCGCGCCGCTGCAGGGAGGTCGAAGCGGTCGAGGTGCATCACCTTCGTCCACGCGGCCACGAAGTCGGCCACGAACCTTTCCTTCGCGTCGTCGCTTGCGTACACCTCGGCGATGGCCCGTAGTTGCGAGTTCGATCCAAACACGAGGTCGGCCCGGCTGGCCGTCCACCGCACGGCATCGGTCTTCGTGTCGCGGCCCTCGAAGAACTGATCGCACATGGGCGATGGCCGCCACGTGGTGCCCATGTCGAGCAGGTTCGTGAAGAAGTCGTTCGTGAGCGTGCCGGGGCGGTTGGTGAACACTCCGAGCGCGGCCGTGGATCCTGAGCCGGTGGTGGCCCCGAGCACCCGCAGGCCACCGACGAGCACCGTCATCTCGGGCGCCGAGAGCGTGAGAAGTTGCGCCCGGTCCACGAGCAGCTCTTCGGCGGGCCGATCGATCTCCCGTGGCAAATGATTGCGGAATCCGTCGGCCTTCGGCTCGAGCACGGCGAACGACTCGGCGTCGGTCATCTCCGGCGTGGCGTCGGTCCGGCCCGGCGCGAAGGGCACTGTGATCGTGTGGCCGGCGTCCTGGGCCGCCTTTTCGATCGCCGCCGAGCCGCCGAGCACGATCAGGTCGGCGAGCGACACTCTCTTGCCGTCGGTCTGGGCAGCATTGAACTCCCGCTGGACCCGCGCGAGCACGTCGAGCACGCGGGCCAGCTTCGCCGGCTCGTTCACCGCCCAATCTTTCTGCGGCGCGAGGCGGATCCGCGCCCCGTTGGCACCGCCCCGCTTGTCGCTACCGCGAAACGTGGAGGCCGAGGCCCAGGCCGTCTTCACGAGGTCGGGCACCGCCAGGCCGGAGGCGAGGATCTTCGATTTCAAAGCCGCGATGTCGGCCGCGTCGACCAGCGGGTGGTCGACCGCCGGCACCGGATCCTGCCAGCGCTGGGCTGGCGGCACCTCGGTGCCCATGAGCCGCGTCACCGGCCCCATGTCGCGGTGCGTGAGCTTGTACCAGGCCTGGGCGAACGCCTGCTGGAACTGCTCGGGTTGCTCGTGAAACCGCTTGGAGATGGGCGCGTAGGCCGGATCCATGCGCAGCGCGAGATCGGTGGTGAACATCATCGGGGCATGCGACTTCGAGTCGTCGTGGGCGTCGGGCACGGTGCCCTTGGCCGCGGCGTCCTTCGGCGTCCACTGCCAGGCGCCGGCCGGGCTCTTCGTCAGCTCCCACTCGTAGTCGAGCAGGTTGTCGAAGTACTCGTTCGACCAGGTCGTGGGCATGGAACTCCACGCGCCCTCCAGGCCGCTGGTGATCGTGTCGGCGCCCTTGCCGGTGCCGAAGCGGTTCTTCCAGCCCAGGCCCTGCTCCTCGATCGGCGCCGCCTCAGGCGCGGGCCCGACATTGTCGGCGGGGCCCGCTCCGTGCGATTTCCCGAACGTGTGGCCGCCGGCGATCAGGGCCAC
>JBMLMS010000006.1:0-6317 GCA_049243925.1 Pirellulales bacterium | reverse complement strand
TCCTGTACTCTCAACACGACCGGAGTCGAGCATGCCTACCGCCGGCTTCGAATGCGGATGATTATCGCATGTCTGAACGTCCAGCAATGAATGGCAAGCGGGACGCTTGCCCCACGCTGGAGTGACAGGCTGAAGCCTGTCCTACGTCATCAGCTCAGCACGGATCGCGGTGAGTTCGGCCGTGGGGTCGTCGTCGGCACGGTCGAGCTTGCCAGCCTTCGCGAACCAGTAGCGGGCGTTCCCGCGGTCGCCCTCGATGGCGTGCAACACGGCGTGAATCCAGCAGGCTGTCGTATCGGCCTCGTCCTCTTGCACGATGCCGTGCGCCTCGTCCCAGCGACCGGCCTCGGCGGCGTCGAGCGCCGCGAGCAGCTCGGCCTTCGTCATGGACTGATAAACGCGAGCGTCGGTTCGGAGGCGTACACGACCGCGTCTTTCTTGCGCCAGCCGGCGGCTACCCAGCCGTCCTTCTGCGCCACGAGCTGCTCCATCGGCAGCGGCCCCGCCCCTGCGAGCTGGCCCGGCATTTTCAAAGGCTCGACGTCCACCACTTCCTTGAACACCTTGCCGAATCGCTTTTGGAGAATCCGCCGCAGCGATGTCTGGGCCACGGTCAGTTTCTCGCCGCCGCCGGGCACGAATCCGGGCGGGTAGATCTGCACGTCGCCGTCACGGACGAGCCGGATCTTTCCCTCGGTGGGCTCGATCCGGTAGGCGGCCCAAATGTCCATCGCCGGGAACTCGCGGTCGCCCGAGGTGAACCTCGTGCCGCGGACCGTCATCTTCACGCGGGAGTCGTCGGCGTCGAGCTCCACGGGCTTCCGCTTCGCGAACGTGATCGACCAGGGCGCCTGGTCGGGATCGTTGCCGAGGGCCTCCGGCAGCGTGCCGTTGTTCTTCCTGATCTGCTCCTCGACGAACTTCTGCGTGATCGTGCGACCGCCGAGCGTGATCTCGGCGACGTTGTTGACGAGCGTCTCGTGGACCCGCGCCGCCATCACGGCATCGGGATCGACGGCCGGTGGCGGCGTGAAGGCCGCGATCTGGTCGGTAAGCGCCTTGCGGGCCACCACGGAGAGCCTGGAATCACTCGTATTGAGATGGAGCATCTCGGGATACCAGCCGCGGTCCATGAGCGGTCGACGAAACTTCGCCTGATAGTCCGACTGGGCCTGGGAGATCGCGCCGGCCGTCTGCGTGTCGAACTGCTGCCGCACCCGCTCGCGGGCTTTGGTCTCGGAAATCGCCTCCGCTTTGGGCCGCATCTCCGCGATCTTGCGGCTGGCAATCTTGCGGATCAGGTTCTTACCGAACCGCTTGCTGACGCCGATGCCGGCCGTGCGCGTGCTCGTCGATGCATGGGCCTCGACGGGCAGGGCGGTCACGCGCTCGTCGTCGATCATGATCCGCTTGCGGGCGTCGACCTTCGTCGTGCCGTGGGTGCGCACGGTGACCGGCCCCTGTGAGCCACGGGTGTCGGAATGGTTGGTGGCGTCGAGCGCGATGTCCACGATCGCGCGGTCGAGGGCCGGCACGAAGTCGAGGAGCACGAGGCCCGTGGTATGGCCCGTGCCCCGGATGCGGGTGCCGAGCACGGTGTCGTTGATCGGAGCCCGTTCGTCGACCACGCGGTTCACCGCCGACCCGAGCAGGCTCTCATCGATGTCGAGGTAGAGGTTCGGCCGATCGACAGCGCTCCGCACGCGGGCCACCACACCCGGCGCCTGGCCGGAATCGGCGAGCCTGGCGAGCAGGGGACCGACCGGATCCAGAGCCTCGGTCGTGCCTGCCGCCGCACCTGCCGCCACGGCGGCGGCGAGTTTGTCGAGCCGCTGGGCATAGGCGGCCTGAGCTTCCGGACTTTTGGCAGCCTCCGCAGCCTCTGCATAGGCCATGACCGCGCGCCGCACGGTGGCAAACTGGTGCATCTCGAGGCCGTTCTCGCCGGCATCGAGCAGTTTCTGGAGGCGGCGAAGCGTCGCCGGATCGGCGTTCGATCCGCTCGCTGCCTGGGCTTCGAGCGCCGGCCAATCGAGATACTTCTTCCAGTCGGCCCCGCTCGGGCTGCGGGCCAGGAGACGGTCGAGCGGCCCGAGGGCCGACCGCAGTTTGGCGGCAGCGGTCGCAAGGCCCCCCTCGGAGACCGGCCGGAATGCTTCTGGTGAACCGAGCGGATTGGCAGCCAAGGTCGCGAGATCGCCAGCTCGAACCACCCCACCTACCGACGCGGTCACGAGAGCCCCAATGATCCATGCAGCCCTGGCTGCGGAGCGACGGTGGCTGGAAAAAATCGACGCCATAACGGGAGTGCCTGTCTGTGGGGGCCGCGAAGGCCAGAAGCGAGCTGTCCAGATGGATCGGGAGTCTAGCCCGCTGAGCGACTTTCCCTCCACAGCAGCCTCTCGCACCCCTGAATCCCCCCTTCTACAGCTGATTTCACGATTTTTCGCCGCTCGCGACGCAAGCGATTGCCCACCGCAGACTTCCGCCATCTCTCCCAGGCCATAAGTCGAGCAAAGTCGGCGCTGAAAGCACTCTTTCTGCAGAGCCCCCTGCTTGCCAGGCGCCGCCCGGTCCATCACAAAGCGGCTCTGGCCCATCACCCACGGAAAGGGAAATCACCATGGTCGCACGTCGCGCTCGCACACTTCTCGCCACCCCGATCGGATTGTCGCTCGGAGTGGCTCTGTCCGCCGGCATCGTGGCCGCCGTCATCCTCGAACTCTTCACCACTCCCGCCGTGGGCGCCACGCCCACACCGCCCTCGATGCAGCGCGGCGTGGGCCCGGCCGTCGAGCGGCTCGACGACTACGGCGCCGCTACCGAGGCGGCCAGGGCAGCCGGCGCGATGCTCCTGGTCTCCATCGAGCCGATGACGGACAGCCCGACCGACATCGCCGGGACCCGGCTCGAGCGGGCTGAAGTCCAGCAACGCTTCGCCACGAGCGGCACGCCCTGGATCTTCTGCCGGCTCGGCATGGATGCCGGCGGAGCGGCCCTCGCCGGCGATCCGAGCCTCGCGGAAATGCGCCGCGGGCCGGGCGTGTTCGTCGTCGACCACACGGCCGGAGCGTACGCCGGCCGAATCGTTTCGATCCTCCCGCGCACCTCGGGCAAGTATTACTCGTTTAGCCCCGCGCACATCGACGAACTGGCGTCGCTTCCGCAGGCCTCGCTCACGCAGCGCTCGCTGATCCTCGCCGTCCGCATCCATCCCGAAAACCCACAGAGCACGAATGGCACCTGCGACCCGGCGCTCTGCGCCGCGGCCGAAGCCCACTCGCAGCACCAGGCGAGCATCCGCCGCCAGGGACACCACGGCTGGGATGCCCGGTCGCAGCGGATCGCCGCCGGTCGGGGCGGTGCCTCGGAAGTGTGTGCCGAAAGCTGGCCGGGCCAAGACCTCCTCGACTCGTGCGTCGACTGCGTGGCCAGCTGGCGGCAGTCGAGCGGCCACTGGAACGCCGTCCGGAGCCCACAGGCCGCCTACGGCTACGACCTTCGCCGTGGCTCCAACGGCATCTGGTATGCGACGGGAATCTTCGTGAAGTAAGCCTGCTCGGCCTGTAAAGCGATAGCACAGGGCATCCTCTCGGCTCACGCCTCGGGCTTCCTGCGCACCGGATACGGGAGGCGAGGGGCTGCCCCTACCGTTGAGACGGCGTATGTGACCAGCGAAGCCATGGATGGCGCAGCGCAGGCACATCCGAGTGAGCGGAGGCCACGAGGGCCGCAGCGAACGTCCGGCGAGACGGTACGGGGTAGCCCATCACCGGCTTGGGCGAGTAGAGGCCACGACAGGCTCCAGCCTGTCCTACGGCACCGTCGCGGGGAGCACGAAGATCTTGCCGTCGCCCATGCGGCCGGTGCGGGCCACGGTGACGATCCGCTCGACGACCTCATCGGCCCGGGAGTCGTCCACCCACACCTGGATCTCCACCTTCGGGAGGAAGGCGAGCGAGTATTCGCTGTCGCCATACTGGTCGAGATAGCTCTTTTGCCGGCCGTAGCCCTTCACCTCGCGCACCGTGCAAGCCTCGAGCGGGGCGAACTTCAAGGCCTCGAGCACCCGCTCGGCGACGAACGGCTTCACGATGGCGATGACTTCTTTCAACTGAAGAAGTTCTCGCCGTACAGATTCAACGATGGGCAGGTCGTGACGGTGATGTCGCCCTTGACCTTCGTCTGGCACGCCAGCCGCATGGTGTCTTCGTTGCCGATGTAGGCCAGCGACACGCCAAGCCTCGCCGCCTCGAGGATGCCCTTCTTGCTCGCGTTTTCCATCCCCTTCGTGACGAGCACACGGCAGGAGCCGCAGGTGCCGAACCCGTGGCAGTTGGCCACTTTGTGGATGCCCGGGTAGAGGGCGACGCCGGCCCGCAGGGCTTCCTTCCGCAGATTGGCCCCCTCGGGCACCTGGATTTCCTTCTTTTCGTTCGTGAAAGTGATGGTGGGCATCGGTTTCTCTCGATGGAACGGGAACGGTTGTCCGATACTGTAGCCAGCGCCGGGACGGCGTTCCACTGGAGCGGGAGCGAGGCAGATGGCGGAACTGACGAAATACCAGCAGTCGATCGTCAAAAACTACTATGACAACCTCGACACCGCCCTCCTGCAGCGGCTCGGCGAACAGGTGACGGATCTCTACCTGGCCGAGGGCAAGAAGCGGGCGAAACTCTGGGAGACGATCGAGAAATCGCTCGCCAAACTCGGCGTGCCGAAGACCCGGATCGCCCGCGTGGTCGGCTCCGACGACGCCCGCCAACTCGCTACGCTCCTCCAGGAGCTTTTGGCGAAGGATTGACCGCCGGTTGGCCGTGCCCCATCCTGTGCGTTTCCGCTTCTCCCGGAACCGCCTGCGATGAGTGTCACCGAGACTGCCTCCACCGACCGCGCCGCGATCCTCGAGACGCTCCGCTGGAAGAAGTTTCCGGTGCTCGACGACGGCTTCGTGGCCCTCGTGGACTGCATGGGTGACGACGGCTCCGTCGTACAGGCCGCCCGCGTCAGCTATGGCGAGGGCACTCGCAAGGTGAGCGACGATCGGCAGCTCATTCGCTACTTGCTGCGGCACGCCCATACGACGCCGTTCGAGATGGCGGAGCTCAAGTTCGTGGTCCGGGTGCCGATGGATTGCTGGCGGCAATGGATCCGCCATCGCACGGCGAGCGTCAACGAATACTCCACCCGTTACTCACTGGCGATCGACTCGATGCAGGCCACACCGCTCGACGAGTGGCGCACGCAGGCTACGAGCAACCGGCAGGGCTCGGCCGGCCTGCTCGACACGGCTGCCGGCACGAAAATGACGGTGGCGGAGACGGAACTCCAAGGGCTCGCCCGCAAGGTCTACGAGGAGCGGCTCGAGGCGGGGATCGCGCGAGAGCAGGCCCGCAAGGATCTGCCACTCTCCACCTACACCGAGGCCTACTGGAAGATCGACCTCCACAACCTCCTGCATTTCCTCGCGCTGCGGATGGATGCCCACGCCCAGCTCGAGATTCGCCGTTACTCCGAGACGATCGGCCACGAGATCGTGAAGCCGCTCTTTCCGCTCGTGTGGGAGGCGTTCCTCGACTACCGCGTCGAGGCCATGCGGCTGACAAAACTCGATCGTGGTGTGATTGCGAGGCTTGTCTCGCAGAGCGGAGGCAAGGGAATGCCTGCGTCGCACGCAGCCTTCCTGGCGGCACAAGATCCTTCGTGGACCGGCCTCGATCGCTGCCGCGAGCGCGACGAGTGCCTCGATAAGCTCATATCCCTCGGTCTCGTTTCCCCATAACGCCCGTCACTCATGCCCACACCTGTCCTCGCCCCATCCACCGACCCTGTCGTCAACGAGCTCGTGAAGCTCAACCAACAGCTGCTCGACGCGATCGCGGCGGGCGACTGGGACGCCTACCGCAGCCTCGTGGCCGAAGACATCACCTGCTTCGAGCCCGAATCCGAGGGCCACCTCGTGCAGGGGCTCGCGTTCCACGAGTTTTATTTCAAGCTCGGCGGCGGCAAGGCCCAGCCGCCGAAACACCTCACCACCACGATGGTGGCACCCAGGGTGCGGCTCCTGGCCGACGGAGCGGCGCTCCTCGCCTACGTGCGGCTCGTGCAGAAACTCGACGCCGACGGCAAGCCGATCACGGTGTCGTCGGAGGAGACGCGGCTCTGGCAGAAAATCAGTGGCCGCTGGCAGCATGTGCATTTCCACCGGTCTTAACGTGGGGTAGGCGTCCCGCCTGCCATGCCTCTTCGTCAACTTGCCCAAGCCGGCTCGGGGTTACCCCGTACCGTCTCGCCGGACGTTCGCCTTCGCCCTCCAG
>JBMLMS010000005.1:1919-3324 GCA_049243925.1 Pirellulales bacterium | reverse complement strand
GCGGCGTCGACTACTTCAGCACGCTCGGCTACCAGCCGTCGATCGCCTTCGAGGGGGCGGGAACCCTCGCCCCGCTGGCCACGCTCGTGCTCGTGCTCGTGACGCTCTTCGGAGCGCTGCCGATCTACCGGCATGTAGCGGGCGAAACCCCGGATGGCGTGGGCTCGATCGGCATGATCGAGCGGATGTTTCGCGGCTGGGGAGCGAAGCTCGTGGTGCTCGTGCTGATCGGCTTCGCGGCCACCGACTTCGTGATCACGAAGACCCTCTCCGCGGCGGACGCTGCGGCCCACCTCATCAGCAACCCGCTCTACGCTGGTCACGTGCCTGCGTGGATGCAGAGCCAGATGGCGGTCACGATGTTTCTGCTCGTGATGCTCGGAGCGATGTTCCTCAAGGGCTACGGCGAGGTCGTCGGTCTGGCGACGGTGCTCGTGATCGCGTTCCTCGGGCTCTCGTTCGTGGTCGTCGTCGCCGGGCTCGTCTATCTCGTCGGCCATCCGACGCTCCTGCCGCACTGGGTCGGCGAGATCACATCGGGCCGCTACCACCTCGAGCACGCCCCGCTCTCGGGCAGCGGGCCGCTGGTGGCGATGGGGATCGCGCTGCTCGTATTCCCGAAGCTCGCCCTCGGGCTCTCGGGCTTCGAGACGGGCGTGCTGCACATTCACCTGGTGAAGGGCACCGACGCCGATCCGAGTGACGAGGCTGCCCGGATCGCCAACACGCAGAAACTCCTCCTCGTGGCGGCCCTGATCATGTCGTTCTTCCTGATCGGCTCGTCGCTCGTGACCGGCACCAACACGCTCATCCCGGCGGAGGAGCTGCAGCTCGAGCCGGTGAAGGGCAAGGCGATGGACCGGGCGCTCGCCTACCTCGCCCACGGCGAGAGCCCGCATCCGATCTGCCCACTCTTCGGCCGTGTGTTCGGCACCGTCTACGACGTGAGCACGATCCTGATCCTGTGGTTTGCCGGGGCCTCGGCGATGGGTGGGCTGCTCAACATGGTGCCCCGGTATCTGCCCCGCTACGGCATGGCCCCGGAATGGGCGGGGGCATATCGGCCGCTCGTGATCGCCTTCACGGTGATCAACCTGCTCGTCACGCTCGCCTTTCGGGCCGACGTTTCGGCGCAGGGCGGCGCGTATGCCACCGGCGTGCTCGTGCTCATGACGAGCGCCTGCGTCGCCTCGTTCGTGCACGAACTCCGCCGCACGCCCGAGCCGCACCACGGCCTGGCCCTCCAGGCCCAGCGGGTCGGATTCGGCCTCATCACGCTCGTCTTCGTGTACACCACGATCGCCAACATCATGGAGCGGCCCGACGGCATCATCATCGCCTCGATCTTCATCGGCTGCGTGATGGCGATCTCGTTTACGTCGCGGTTCTGGCGAAGTGACGAACT
>JBMLMS010000005.1:0-1819 GCA_049243925.1 Pirellulales bacterium | reverse complement strand
ACGAAAGACGTGGTCTCCGTGTCGCACACGATCGCACAGGTGGCGATGGAGATGACCAAGGGCGGGGCCCCACTCGACATCCTCTTCGGCTGGAGCAAGGGGGGCAGCCTCAAACTCGCGCTCGACTACGTGCTCTTCGGGCAGGGCGACATTCCCAACCGGGTGGTCGATCTGCTCGACAAGGCGATTCCCGATCCGGACAAGCGGCCGACGGTGATCGTGGGATAGGGGCGAAGTGGCCGTACAGGCGGGGCGAGCGGCCCACGTGGGCCGCGGGTGTCGCTTGCCGACGGCGCGCTCGGCCTGCGAGAATCTCGCATCGTCTTTCCCACCCAAAGCCTTTGGAGCCTCCCGATGCCCGCCGACGATATCTTGCTCGACGCCGAGGAACGGATGGAAAAGGCGGCCGACGTGTTCCGCCACGCGCTGACGGGCATCCGCACCGGTCGCGCGAATCCCGGGCTCGTCGACTCGCTCAAAGTCGAAGTCTATGGCTCGCCCACGCCCATCAAGGGGCTGGCGAGTGTCGGCGCGCCGGAGCCGAATCAGATCGTGGTTCGCCCCTTCGATCCCGGCACGCTCAAGGACATCGAAAAGGCGATCCAGGCCGCCGACCTGGGGCTCAATCCCCAGAGCGACGGGCGGCTCATCCGGATCACGATCCCCGCCCTCTCGACCGACGTCCGCAAGAAGATGACGGCCCGCATCAAGGAACTCGCCGAGGAAGCCCGTGTGGCGATCCGCAACGTCCGGCGCGACGGCAACAAGGCGGCCGACACCGAACAGGAAGCGGGCACGCTCACCGAGGACGAGCGCGACCTGACGCATGAAAAGGTGCAGGAGCTCACCAAGAAATACGAGGCCAAGGTGGGCGACCTCGCCAAGGCGAAGGAAGCCGAGGTCATGGAGCAATAGCGTGCCGTCCGAGCCTGTGATCGACGTGGCCGGGCTGGTGAAGCACTACCACGCCAGCGACGGCACCGTCGTCCGGGCCGTCAACGGCGTGTCGCTCTCGGTCGAGGCGGGTGAGATCGTGGGGCTCCTCGGTGCCAACGGGGCCGGCAAGACCACGACGCTCCGGATACTCGCCACGCTGCTCCGGCCGACCTCCGGCACAGCCCGGGTCGCAGGCTGCGACATTCGCGACGACCCGGTCGGCGTGCGCCGTCGGCTGGGCTACGTGTCGGCAACCACCGGCGTGGCCGACCGGCTCTCGGCCCGCGAGATCTTCACGTCGTTCGGCCGCCTGCACGGCCTGCCCGACGAGACGCTGCCGGATCGCGTCGCCACGCTGCTCGAACAGCTCGATCTCACCGGCTGCGCCGATCGTCCTGCCGGCCGGCTCTCGTCCGGACAGCGGCAGCGGGTTTCGCTCGGCAGGGCCCTGGTCCACGACCCGCCGGCGCTCGTGCTCGACGAGCCGACGAACTCGCTCGACGTGATCGGGGCCCGCGATCTGCTCGATCTGCTCGCGCGGCTCCGGGCGGAAGGGCATGCGATTCTGCTGTCTACCCACCGCCTACACGAAATTGAAAACCGCTGCGACCGGTTCGTGATCATCCACGATGGCAGCGTCGTGGCGACAGGCACCCGAGAGAGTCTCGTCGCCGACTGGATCCCCGGCCGCGACGGAGAACTCGAAGAGGTGTTTTTTGCCGCCATCCGCACCGGTGCGGCGCATTCGGAACTCCATCCATGACACCCCGCGGCCAGCCGTCGTCCTTGTCGGCAGCGCTTGCGATCGCGCGGCGCGACCTGCTCGAGTTCGTCCACGACCGGCGGACGCTCGTGATCACGCTGCTCCTCCCGATGGCGACCT
>JBMLMS010000004.1:16695-18003 GCA_049243925.1 Pirellulales bacterium | reverse complement strand
TGCCGTGGCTCCCTGGCACCGCCGCCCCATCCGCTATCATCGGAAAGGCCACGGCAACCGCTTCATCTTCACGGGTCGGTCAGGTCGGTGGCCATCACTCGCCCCTTGTGTAGCTTGCCCCGTTTCGATCGCCGAGCGCCCGATGGCCGACCTCTTTTCCGCATCCCGCGCCGCCAACGTCGCCCGTGCCGCACCTCTGGCGGCCCGTATGCGGCCGCGGCGGCTGGCTGACTACGTCGGGCAGAGCCAGGTCCTCGGCCCCGGCACGCTCTTGCGCCGGCTGATCGAGGCCGATCGCCTCGGCTCGGTGATCCTCTACGGCCCGCCCGGCGTCGGCAAGACGACGCTCGCCGAGATCATCGCCACCGAGACGAAGCGTCGGTTCGTCGAACTTTCGGCAACCGCCTCGGGCGTGAAGGAACTCCGCGACGTGCTCGACGCGGCCCGGCGGCGGCTGGAGGACGACGGCCAGCGCACGTGCCTGTTCGTCGACGAGATTCATCGGTTCAACAAGTCCCAGCAAGACGTGCTCCTGCCCGACGTGGAGAGCGGTGTGATCGCCCTCATCGGTGCGACGACGCAGAATCCGTTCTTCGCGCTCACCACCGCCCTCGTGAGCCGCAGCCGGATCTTCGAACTCGAAAGCCTGACGCCGGCCGATGTCGCCTTGATCGTCGAGCGGGCCGTCGCCGACCGGGTGCACGGGCTCGGCGGTGAGCAGGTCACGCTTTTGCCCGAGGCCCGCGACTTTCTCGTGGAGACCTCCGATGGTGACGCCCGGCGGGCGCTCGGTGCGCTCGAGATCGGCGTGCTCTCGAGCCACGAGCGGCCGCTCGTATTCACGCTCGCGCTCGCCCGCGAGAGCGTGCAGCGCAAGGCGATCGCATATGACTCCGGCGACACGCACTACGACTGCGCGAGCGCCCTCATCAAGAGCATCCGTGGCAGCGATGCCGATGCCGGGCTCTACTGGCTCGCACGGATGCTCGCGGGGGGCGAGGATGTGCGGTTTCTCACCCGCCGGCTCGTGATCCTGGCGAGCGAGGACATCGGCAATGCCGATCCGCAGGCGCTCCTGGTCGCCGTGGCCGCGATGCAGGCGACGGAGTTCGTGGGGCTGCCGGAATGTCGGCTCACGCTTGCGCAGGCCGTGACGTATCTCGCGCTCGCCCCCAAGAGCAACGCCTGCACCACGGCGATCGGGGCGGCCATGAGCGACGTGCGCGAGAAGCGAGTGATTCCCGTGCCGCGGCACCTGCAAGACAAGCACTACGCCGGGGCGAAGCAGCTCGGCCACGGCCAGGGCTA
>JBMLMS010000004.1:7402-16595 GCA_049243925.1 Pirellulales bacterium | reverse complement strand
GTGCTCGTGGTCAGCCAGTTCACGCTCCACGCGAGCACGAAGAAGGGCAATCGCCCGAGCTTCATGGCCGCCGCACGGCCCGACGAAGCGATCCCGATGTATGAGCGGTTTCTTGCCGGACTCGAGCGGCTGGTGCCCGGCCCTGTGCCGCGCGGCGTGTTCGGGGCCGACATGCAGGTGGCGCTCGTCAATGACGGCCCGGTGACGATCGTGATCGATTCCCGGCGGCGGGAGTGACGGACCGGGTGGACGGCGTAAAAACTGTGCTAAACTGCGGGTCCACGGTGGCTATAGCTCAGTTGGTTAGAGCACTAGATTGTGATTCTAGGGGTCGCGGGTTCGAGTCCCGTTAGCCACCCATTCCCTTCGTTTCTTTCACTCGGGTCACTTCCTCGGAGACCGCCACGATGATCCTCGGCAAGCTCTGGAAGGCGCTTTCGGCGCAGATGAACAAGATCGCCAACTTCTTCTGGACGGCCGATCCGATCGCGCAGCTTCAGTACGAGTACGACAAGGCCGTCGATCAGATGAAGGAGGGCCGCGAAGGGCTCGAGCAGTATCGGGCGCTCGTCGAGCGAGTCACGCGGCAGGTGAACGGCGACCGCGACCACGTGGCCAAGCTCGAGGCCCAGGTGAAGGCCTACCTGCAGATCGGTGAGCGCGACACGGCGAGCAAGTTCGCCCTCGAGCTCCAGCGGGCCAAGAAGGAACTCGCGGAGAACGAGGCGCAGCTCAAACTCCACGAGGCGGCCTATGGCAACAACGTCACCAAGATCAAGCACGCCACGAAGAAGCTCGCCGACCTCAAGCAGAAGATCCAGAAGTACGACGCCGAGCTCAAGCTCAGTCGGGCCGAGGCGGAGCTGGCCAAGTTGGCCACGAGCTTCAATTTCGACATCACCACCGATTTCGGGCAGATCGAGGACGTGATTCAGGACAAGATCGGCCTCAATCGGGCGAAGGTGCGTGTGGCAGCCGATCTCTCCGGTGAGGGGCTCGACAAGATCAAGGCCGAGCAGACGGTCGAGAAAAACATGGCGGAAGACGCCTTGCGTGAGTTCGAGATTCAGATGGGGATGGTGACGCCCGAGACGGCTGGTGTGAAGGCCGACGACAAGGAGCTCGGCACGGAGCGGGCCACGCAGAAGCAGACCTGATTCCGGCGACCTTCCCCTTCGACCCCGCAGCCCAGAGGAGGGTGTCCGTGGCCACTGTTACCCCACGTTCCGCCGCCGAGCCGGCGCCAACGCTCGGCACTGCCTCGGGCGTGGGCAACGCCTCCTTGCCGGCCTGGTGCCCCGCGTGGGCTGAGCGGCTCGCCGATGCCTATCTCTCCGGCACCAGCTGCATGTTCCTGCTCCATGGCAACGTGCGGGATCTCGTGCCTGTGGCGCCGCCCGGGGCCGATGCGACGAGCGGCTGGGCGACTGTCAACGACTTTCTCGCCCGCGAGCTCTTCGGCCGCTGGGACATCGTGCTCGCCTACGACGTCGGCAAGGGGCTCAGGCCGCTCGCCGGCCCCGACCCAGCGCGGCTGCGGTCGATGGCGCAGTGGCTCACGGAGCGGCTGGGCAACGCGGCATCGTGGCCGCGCGAGCCCGACGCCGCCATCAACGCGATCGATGCCTTGCTCGAGCGCAATCTGCTCGAGGCCCCGGAGCAGCGCAAGCGAATCGCGCTCGTGCTCGACTACGCCCAGTATCTCGCCCCGCTTGGAGACGCAGCCACATCGGCCCGTGGTGCGGCAGCCCGGCTGGTGCGCATGCTGGCGTGGGCCACCAATCCGCTGCTGCGCCGGGTGAACGTCGCTCTTGTGCTCGTCACCGACTCGATGGCCGAGATGCACCCGCATCTCGTGACGAACCCGGCGGTGACTACGATCGACATCCCCCTTCCCGATGCTACTGAACGCGAGCGATTCGCGTTGGCGGTGGCGACGGCAGCCGGGCTGCCTGCCGCCCAGCACGACGCCGTCAGGCGGGCGGCGGCGCTCTCGGGCGGCCTCTCGCTCGAGAGCCTGCGGGCGGTGATTACGATGTCGGCCCGCGAGGGAACGTCCGTCGATGGGCCGGAATTCGCCCGGATGAAGAAGGACCTCATCGAGCGGTCGTGCCATGGGCTCGTGGAGTTCGTGCAGCCTCGGCTGACACTCGACGCCGTGGCCGGCCACGCCGAGGCGAAGAGCCGCCTGGAGGCGGATGCACGGGCGATCAAACGGGGTCAGCTCGAAAGTGCACCCATGGGCTACCTGATCTGCGGGCCGGTGGGCACCGGCAAGAGTTTCATCGCCGAGTGCTACGCCGGGAGCGTGGGCATCCCGTGCGCGGTGCTGCGAAACTTTCGCAGCAAGTATGTCGGCGAGACGGAGGCCAACCTCGAGCACGCGCTCGACGTCTTGCGCAGCCTCGGGCCGGTGGTGGTGATCATCGACGAGGCCGATGCCGCGCTTGGCAATCGAGAGCAGGGGGGTGATTCCGGCACCCAGGCCCGCGTGTTCTCGATGATCGCTCGCCAGATGGGCGACACCCGCTACCGCGGCAAGATCGTCTGGATGCTGCTCACGAGCCGGCCTGACATGCTGCCGATCGACCTCAAACGGCAGGGCAGGGCTGAGGTGCACATTCCGCTCTTCTATCCGCACGATCAGGCGGAGATGGACGCGATGTTCACCGCGATGGCCCGCAAGTGCGGCGTGAAGCTCGCACCAGGGCTCCCCGGCCCGGTCGATCTCGCACTTGGACTCTCGGGTGCCGACATCGAGAGCGTCGTGCTCGCCGCCCGGCGCAAGGGCCTCGACCGCGCGGCCGATGCCGGCACTCAGGCCCCCGAGACGATCTCCGCCGACGATCTCCGGGCGGCGCTCGACGACTTCATGCCGAGCGCTCAGGGCCTCGAAAAGGAGATGCAGGAGATCGCCGCGGTGCTCGAATGCACCGAGAAGCGATTCCTGCCCGACCGCTGGAAGGAGCAGGTGGCGAAGCCCGGCGGCCGCGCCCACCTGCAGGAGCGGTTGGCCGCGATCCGTGACGTGGTCCGATCCTGACCGCCGCCCATTCGACAATCCGTGTGTCCCGACCACCCCTGACAACCTGAGGAGCCCCACGATGGCAAAGTCTGCCGGAAAAACCCCCTGGTTCGACGCCACGAGCGATTCGCCATTGCTCGCCGAGTACGCCCGCAAGCTCGATTCGTTTCTCGACGTCGTGGCCGACGGTCGCGTCGATGCGAAGGAACTCGAGGAGCAGGAGAAGCGGCTGGTGAACCTGATGAAACAGGTCGAACCGCTCCTCTCCCCCGAGGCGCATGAGAAGGTCACGGAGCTGCTTTGCGAGGTGACGGCCTACGACTTGATGAACACGTTTCACATGGCCGGCAAGGCCCGGCCGCAGGTGAAATTCCGGGGATAGATTTACGAAAACCCTCGGCATCGTGCCTCGGTTTTCTTGGCGACGATCAGGAAGCCCGAGGCGGAAGCCGAGAGGATGCCCTGCGCGAAGGCGGTGACAGGCTACCAGCCTGTCCTACAATCAATCGGCGCCAGGCCCGGAGGGCCGGGTTCTTGCCAGCCGACGGAGGTCGGCCAAGGGAATTTCGGCAGGATGCCGAGAATTCCCGTGAACACAGCCGGCCGGGTCATTCCCAGCGGGCGGAGGCCCGCCAAGGGAATTTCGGTGACGTGCCTCCGGCGCCAGGCCCGGAGGGCCGGGTTCTTGCCAGCCGACGGAGGTCGGCCAAGCGACGGTCGGCAGGATGCCGAGCCGTCGCGTGAACTCAGTCCAGCCAATCCTTCTCTTCGAGCCGCTCAGGCGTATAGGTGTCGGTGACGTAGCTGATGTCCTTCGAGATCAGCGACTCGACCTCGAGCTTGAAGCCGTTCTCGAGCATCGTCTCGATTTCCTTCTGCCAGGCCTTCTTGCCCGCGAACCATGGGTAGGCGGCGATCTGCTTGGCCCGTTTGATGTCGGTGTCGTTAAGGGCGATCTGCACGCTCGGCGACAGCTTGCAACGGTCGTAGTCGCGTGACCGAATTCCGAGAAATCGTGCCTCGGGGATCGCCATGCGCTTCGACTCGTAGGCGAGGTTGATCGAGCCCTGCTTGAGCACCGAGTAGATGTAGTAGCCCCAGGGGTCGTTGTCGAGCAGGCAGTAGACCGGGAGTTTCAGTTCGTTGTGGAGCCGGTAGAGCATGCGTCGCACGCCCCGCGGTGGCTGGCCGCCGCCATGCGTCAGCAGGCAGGAGTGCTTGCGCCAGAATTTGTCTTCGTTGAACCGACGCCAGACCGTGTCTTTTTCGACGTGGAGAATGAACTTCGCATCGCACGACTTGAATTTCACGATGTCGGCCTCGACGATCGACGGGATCGAGTAGCCGCCGGATCCCATTCGCGAGCAGTCGATCTCGTCGCCCGAGTCGATGAGCGTGATCGGCCCCACCATGCCGCCACGGTTGCTCGCGTAGACGTGCAGCTCTTCGCGGAGGCTCTCGAGCGTCACTTCGAGGTCTTCGATGATCGGGTCGCACTCCTCCTGCGTGGCAAACGTCTCCTCGCGGGTGCCTTCGATCGTGTGCTTGAGAAGATAGTAGAGACCTCGGATGCTCGTGGTCTTCTGCTGGTCGATGAGGGCCTTGCAGCCCGTGGCCACGAGCAGCGTTTGCATGTAGCTCTTGGCCTGAGAGAGATTGAAGAGCTGGCGGCGATTCGTCTGGCCGCCCATCTCGATGATCTTCCGCGACTTGTTGAAGCGGACGTTCGAGAGGCTGCGGGTGGGGATCTCGAGGTGCGGATCGCGACGCTTCTCGGCGGCAGCCGCCACCTCGTCGGCCAGATCGACGATCAGCCCCAAGGTCTTGAGATCGATCGGCGGGAGTTTTCCAGTCGCCGCCTTGGGGGTCCGCTTCGTCTTCGTGGCCATGGATCGTCCGTCGGAGTGGAATGCCGGAAAAGCCGGCATCCTACCTTCCCGTCCGAGCGGAGGCTAACAGCGGACGTCGTCGGCGCGGCCTACGGCGTTCATGCGGCGGAGGAAGTGCGGTCCGTCGGCCGGCAACGCCGACGAGTGGTCTGCCGCCCGGTCCGGCTTCTGCGTCTGCGGAGCCCGGAAGAACTCGGCGATCCGGCCCACGACGGTGCGCTGTTCGGCAGGCTCGAGCTCCGGGAAGATCGGCAGCGCGAGCGTTGCCTCGGCCGCCTGTTCGGTGTGCGGCAGATCGCCCTTGGCCCAGCCGAGATAGGCGAAGCATTTCTGGAGGTGGAGCGGCACCGGGTAGTAGATCTCCGTGCCGACCTTGCAAGCCGTGAGGTGAGCCCGCAGGGCGTCGCGCTGGCCGTCGGCGATGCGGATCACGAACTGGTTCCACACGTGCCGTCCTCGCGACTCGTCGGTCGGCACGGTCACCCGGCCGTCGAGGTCGTACTGGGCAAACAGCTCCATGTAGCGGGCGGCATTCGCCTGCCGGGCCGACGTCCAGGCGTCGAGGTGCGGCAGCTTCACCCGCAGAATGGCTGCCTGGAGCGAATCGAGACGGCTGTTGATGCCGACCACCTGGTGGTAATACCGCGGCTCCATGCCGTGCACCCGCAGGAGTTTCAGCTTCGCGGCGAGATCGTCGCGGGTGGTGGTGAGAAATCCGCCGTCGCCGGCTCCACCGAGATTCTTCGTCGGATAGAAACTGAAGCAGCCGAGGTCGCCGAGCGCACCCGAGCAGCGGCCGTGCCACGTCGAGAGAATCGATTGTGCCGCATCCTCGACGACCGGCAGCCCAGCCCGCGCCGCGATCGGCAGGAGGGCGTCCATGTCGGCGGTGCGCCCGAAGAGATGCACGGGCACGATGGCCCGCGTGCGTCGACTGATCTTGCGCTCTACGTCGGCAGGATCGACGAGGTAGGTCGTGGGGTCGATGTCCGCGAAGATCGGCACGGCGCCCAGGCGAGTGACGGCGCTGGCCGTCGCGAAGAACGTGTAGCTCGGCAGAATCACCTCGTCGCCGGGGGCGATGTCGAGCGCCATGAGCGCGAGTAGAAGCGCGTCGCTACCGGATGCGCACGAGATCGCGTGGGGCACGCCGAGGGCACGGGCCAGTTCGTTTTCCAGATCGCTGACGTCGGGGCCGAGGACAAACCGCCCGGTGTCACAGACGCGGTCGAGCGCGGCCCGGATTTCCTCCCGCAAGACGGCATACTGTCGGTCGAGGGCCAGCAGCCCGACCGCCGGCAAGAACCCGGCCGCTTCGGGGCTGTCGTCGGTGGTGTGGGAGTGCTTCGCAGGAGCGCCAGTGGAAGGTCGTTCGGACGTGGGGCGATTCATGATGGACGGTTCTCCAAGGCGTGAGCGGCATGACGGCCCCGCGGAGTCGAGCCCGCCTCGTGTGCCGCCAACCGTGACCAAATCGTCACGACCGTTCCATCCGCTCCAGTCATTTGTCCGTATCCTCGGATTCGTGGCCTCACGGCCTGTTTTTGCCGCCAGACGCGCAGAAAGCGGGGAATAGGTGAGGTTTCGAGGGCCCGTCAATGCCAAGCGTGGCCGAGCCCGCTCAGAGCCCTGTCCGGGTGGTCTGGGGTGGGTCGGGAGGTCTGGGAGAGGCCGGGCACCGGGGGCAGGCAGGTGGCAAAGTTTGACATCCGCCTGTTTCGCGTCATAAATTCCGGCCTTCCAGGAGCCCTGCGGTGTGCACTTGTTGAAGTGCTGGCCGGCGGCAGAAAGGTGGAGTTCGGCGTTGCCACGGGGCCATGGGGCCCAGCGACGCCAGTCGGATGGCACCCATAGCGGTCATCGATCTGGGACAGATCGCCCAGCGTCTGGGGCTTGCTCCCGCCGGCGTCGCCGCCGCGGTGCAGCTGCTCGACGATGGGAACACGGTTCCTTTCATCACGCGGTATCGCCGTGACCAGACCGGCGGTCTCGACGAGGTCGACGTGCGTCGCATCGCCGGCGCGATCCTCAAGGCCCGTCAGCTCGCTGACCGCAAGCAGACGATCCTGAGAACGATCCAAGGGCAGGGGAAGCTCACCCCGGACCTGGCGGCCCGCATCGAGTCGGCCGACAGCCCGAAGCAGCTCGAAGACCTCTACCTGCCGTTCAAGCCCCGCAAGCTCTCGCTCGCTGAGATCGCCCGGCAGCGGCGGCTCGAGCCCTTGGCGCGAGAGATTCTCGCCGCTGATCTGCTCGCCGCCGATCTCGACAAACGGGCCGCGGATTTCATCGACGCCGATGGGCAGGTGGCCACCGCGGCCGATGCCTTGCTCGGGGTGGGGCACATCATTGCGGATGATTTCAGCGAACGGGCCGATCTGCGGCAGCGGCTGCGGGACATTCTCTCACGGAAAGCGCAGCTCAAGAGCCAACGCGTCGAGAGCGAGGGCAAGGCCCTGTCCAAGGACGAGAAGCACTTTCGCGACTATTTCGACTATTCCGAGCATGTGCAGCGGGTGCCCCCCCACCGGGCGCTCGCAATCAATCGTGGAGAACGGGCCAAACTGCTCAAGGTGCGGATCGACGGGCCGACGGACGAGATGCAGGCCATCGCCGAGGAACTGCTCGTGCCGGAGGGGCACCCCCACGCCGACTTTCTGCGTGGCTGCGTTCGAGACGCGCTGGCACGCCTCGTGCTCCCCGGCCTCGAGCGGGAAATCCGGCGCGAGATCACGGAATTCTGCGAGTCGCACGCCGTCGAGGTGTTTGCCCGCAACCTGCGGAATCTGCTTCTCCAGTCGCCCGTGGCAGGCCGGCGGGTGTTGTCGCTCGATCCGGGCTTCAAGAGCGGCTGCAAGGCGGTGGTGATCGACGAATGCGGCAATCCGCTGGATCACGCGGTGCTGCACATCATCGGTCAGAAGGAAAAACGCGAGACAGCCGCCCGCAGGATCGTGGAGCTCGTGAAGACCCACGCTTGCACGATCATCGCGGTCGGCAACGGCACGGCCGGCCGTGAGACGGAAACGCTAGTGGCAGAGCTCGTCGGCGGCGAGCTCAAGGAGCTCGATGTCGGCTACGTGATCGTCAACGAGGCCGGAGCGAGCGTCTATTCGACGAGCGCCTACGCCCGCGAAGAACTGCCCGCCCACGAAGCCGCCGTGCGGGGTGCGATCTCGATCGGTCGGCGGCTTCAGGATCCGCTGTCGGAGCTGGTGAAGATCGAGCCGGCGAACATCGGCGTGGGTCTCTACCAGCACGACGTGAAGGCCCGCCATCTGCACGCCTCGCTCGACGCCGTGGTGGAGAGCTGCGTGAATTACGTCGGGGTCGACGTCAATACTGCAAGCCCGGCCCTGCTGCGCTACGTGTCGGGTCTCAACCAGACCACCGCCCGCGGTCTCCATGAGTGGCGGGCGAAGAACGGCCCCTTCGTGTCGCGGCAGCAGTTTCTCGAAGTGCCGGGGTTCGGTGAAGCGGCCTTTGTGCAGGCAGTGGGCTTTCTCAAGATCACCGGTGGCACCAACCCGCTCGATGCCACGTGGATCCACCCAGAGAGTTATGCCGTCGCCGAGCAGGTGCTCGCACGGCTCGGAGGAACGCCCGAAGACCTCATGGCCAGGCCGCAGGCCGCAGCCCTCGCCGAGAAGGCGGCGGAGCTCGATCTGCCAGCCCTGGCAGGGGAACTGGGAGTGGGCCGCCTGCTCCTGACCGACATCGTCGAGCAGTTGGCTCGCCCCGGCCGTGATCCCCGCGAGGACCTCCCCAAGCCCTTCTTCAAGAAGGGGGTGCTCAAGCTCGAAGACCTGGAAGTGGGCATGGAGCTCATGGGGTCGGTGCTCAACGTCGTCGACTTCGGTGCGTTCGTCGATATCGGCCTCCACGACAGCGGGCTCGTGCACATCAGCCAGCTCTCCAGCCGCTACGTGCGCGATCCGCACGACGTGGTCACCGTGGGCCAGATCGTGCAGGTGTGGGTGCTCGAGATCGACAAGGCTCGCCGCCGCGTGGCGCTCACGATGATCGAGCCCGGCACGGTGCGGCAGCAGCCCGCCCGGCGGGACGGCCGGCCGGAAAAGCACGACAAGCGGCCCGCCGAGCAGGTGGCGAAGCCACGCCCGCCCAAGCCACCGCGGCAACGGGAGCAGCGTCAGGCCCCGCGCGAGCCCCAGACGCGCACGTATGTGGCCAAGCCGGCGAAGAAACCGGCCAAGCCGCTCACGGAGGCGATGCGTGAGGGGAAGGAGCCGCTGCGGACGTTCGGCGACCTGAAGCAGTT
>JBMLMS010000004.1:0-7302 GCA_049243925.1 Pirellulales bacterium | reverse complement strand
GCCTACCGCTCGCGGAACGTGATCCGGCCCTTGGTGAGGTCGTAAGGAGAGAGTTCGACCTTCACCTTGTCTCCCGGGACGATGCGGATGAAGTTTTTCCGCATCTTGCCGGCCACGTGGGCGTTGACGATGTGGCCGCCGGTGATCTGTACGCGAAATCGCGTGTTGGCGAGGGCCTGGGTGACGACGCCTTCGACTTCAAGTGCTTGTTCTTTTTCCGCCATGAGTGCCTGGATGCGAGGACCTGCTGCGAGGAATCGACCCCGCCGATCGTATCGCGGCGGCTATGGCCCGTCCAGCGGGTGTCACTCGTCGCCGGCAGCCTGCGGTGCCGACCCCGACGCCCTCCACTTGAGATAGGCATCGAAGAATCCGTCGAGATTGCCGTCGAGCACGCTCTGAAAGTTGCCCACGTAGTGCCCTGTACGCTGGTCTTTCACCCGTTGGTCGGGGTGGAGGAAGTAGTTGCGAATCTGCGAGCCGAATCCGGTCTTGGGCTGCTGCTTGTAGCGGGCGAGCTGCTCGGCCTCGCGCTTCTCCTCCTCGACCCGCGCGATGCGGGCCCGCAGCATCTTGATCGCCGTGGCCCGATTCTTGTGCTGGCTGCGCTCGCTCTGGCACTGCACCACGATGCCGGTGGGAAAGTGCGTGAGCCGGATCGCGCTCGACGTCTTGTTCACATGCTGGCCACCGGCGCCGCTGGCCCGGAAGACGTCTTCGCGGATGTCCTCGTCGTTGAGCTCCACCTCGGTGTCGTCGTCGGCGATTTCCGGCGAGACGTCGACGGCCGCGAAGCTCGTCTGCCGCTTGCCTTCGGCGTTGAACGGGCTGATCCGCACCAGCCGATGGATGCCCGTCTCTCCCTTGAGATACCCGTAGGCGAAGGGCCCACGGATGGCGACGGTGGCGCTCTGGATGCCGGCCACGGCGTCGTCTTGCCGATCGAGCAGCTCGATCTCGTAGTCGTGCTTCGAGGCCCAGGCCGAATACATGCGGAGGAGCATCTCGGCCCAGTCGTTGGCGTCGGTGCCGCCATCCCGCGCGTTGATCGAGACGAGTGCGTCGGCGGCGTCGTGCGTGCCCGAGAGCAGCGAGGTCAGCTCCAGGGCATCGACCAGCTTTGCGAGCCGGTCGGCCTCCTGGGCGAGCTCCCCTTCGAGGGCCTGGTCTTCACGGGCGAGTTCCTCGAGGGCCTCGAGGTCGCTCCCCACGGCGAGGGCCTCTTCAAGCGGCTTGAGGACGGAATTGACGCTCTTCAACTCGGCGACGGTGGCCTGGGCTTTCTCGTTGTTGTCCCAGAAGCCGGCCTGGCCCATCGCCTCTTCGATTCGCGCTGCAGACTGCTTGCGACCGCCCCAGTCAAAGAGAGTCTCGAAGTTGGAGGAGGCGGACGCGGATCGCTTCGGCGCGGTTGAAGAGAGCTGTGTCCATGAGTTGAAGTCTACGAAGGATGCCTGAATCCGAGAAGCCGTGGCGTCGAAGCCGCCGCCAGCAGCAATCAGATGCGGTCGATTCGACTGCCTGGCAACCGCCGCACGAGCCGCCGCATTTCGAGGACGCTGACGGCGGACAGAACCTGCGACGCAGACAACTCGGTCGCATCGACGATCTCGTCGATCGAGATCGTCCCCACGACGCAGTCGAGCACGCGGCGTTCGAGGTCGCCGAGCTGCAGCTCGGCCGGATGGCTCACCGGCTTACCGGCGGCATTCGTGGCGGTTTCGAAGAGCGGGCCGAATTCGCCGAGAATGTCGTCGATGCAGCCCACGAGCGTGGCGCCATCACGGATCAGGGCGTGGCAGCCGCGTGACATGCGGGAGTCGATCGGGCCGGGCACCGCAAACACCTCACGGCCCTGCTCCGCGGCGAGCCGGGCCGTGATCAGTGCGCCCGAGCGATCGGATGCCTCGACGACGACGGTGCCGAGGCACAGGCCCGACACGATGCGGTTGCGTTGGGGAAACAGCCCGGCATGGGCTTCGGTGAGCGGCGGCGCTTCGCTGATGAGCGCCCCGCTCTTGATCACGTCGAGCGCGAGGTCGGCATGCTCGGTTGGATAGATATTGAGCACGCCCGTGCCGAGCACGCCGATCGTGCGGCCGCCGGCGGCGAGCGCGCCGCGATGAGCGGCTGCGTCGATTCCCCGGGCGAGCCCGCTGACGACGGTGTAGCCGGCCCGGGCCAGGCTGCCGCCGAGCTGCTCGGCGACTTTGAGCCCGTAGGGCGTGGCGTGGCGGGCGCCCACGATGGCCACGGCAATCGCATCGGCCGGCAGGAGGGCGCCGCGCACGAAGAGCAGCCCCGGCGGATCGTCGATCCGCGCGAGGAGCCCGGGATACGCCGGCGTGCCTTCGAGAATGATGTCGACCGCGTGCTTCGCGCACAACGCAAGCGTGTCATCGGCCGTGCGGTCGCGGGCCAGGGCCGGAATCGCTTCGGCGAGTTTCTTGCCGACCTTCGTGATCGACCGCAGCTCGTCGGGCCGGGCGGCGAACACCCCCGCCGGCGAACCGAACCGCTCGAGCAGCAGCTTGCGATAGCGGGAACCGACCCCTGGCAGGCAAGCCAGCCGGACGTGATCGCGCAACGCATCGAGATCAGGGGACGTGAACATTTGTCACGTTGTATCGCGTTTGCCGCGCGACGTCAAACAAATGCAGGTAAACGGAACGCGTGCCCCACGTGGGGCGACCGTCTCGGTTGCCAGATTGGGCCGGATTGGCAAGCGGGACGCTTGCCCCACATCAGCCGGCGGCTGCTTTGAGCTCTGCCAGATGCTGGGCCGTGTTTACGAGGCGATCCCAATGTTGCTCGACGTATTCAGGCGGGCCGCCGATCTGGGCCACGACCTGGGCCACCTGCTCGGTGGGCACCATCTCGATCGCGTCCCACGGGCAGACCTTGAGGTCGTAGGGATTCGACTTCTTGCCCGGAATGTGCACGCACACCTCACAGCCCACGCACCGCTCGATGTCGATCTCGCACCAGCTCTGGAGGTTGTGAAACTGGTCATATTGCTGCACCTTCAGGATGCAGTCGACCGGGCAGACCTCCAGGCAGCTCTCGCAGCCTGTGCAGTTGTCGGCGTTGATGACCGCGAGTTCCTTGGGCAGCTTCTTGCGGGGGCCGGCTTTTGCCATGGTGTGTCAATCGGTTGGAAGGAGGGCGAATCTTCAGGACCCTGTCATCGTAGCCAGTCGATCCGGGGCGACCAAACGGCCATTTTGCCCGGTAGAAAAGCGTTTGCCGGCCGCCTACACGGTCTCGCCCCGGACGAGATCCTCGGGAGTCTGCCGGCGGCGGACGAGCCGGGCCGTGCCGCCGTCGACGAGCACCTCGGCCGGGAGCGGCTTGCTGTTGTAGTTGCTCGCCATCACGAACCCGTAGGCCCCGGCGATCTCGATCACGACCAGATCGCCCACATGGGCCGTCGGCAGGGCCCGCGTGGCCACGAAGCCGCCGTCGGTCTGCGTGAAGATGTCGCCCGATTCGCACAAGGGGCCGCCCACGGCCACCTCGTCGAGTTCGGCCGACGGCGTGCCGTCCTGCGGGCAGAGGCTCATCGGATGGTATGAGCCATAGAGCACCGGCCGGGCGAGCGTGTTGAAGCCGGCATCGACGAGCAGATACTTACGGGCTCCTTGCTTCTTCACCGCCCGCACCTCCGTGATCACGAAGCCGCTCTCGGCCGTGAGATAACGGCCGGGCTCGATCTCGAGCCGCAGGCGGTGGCCGAAGCGATCTTCGAGCCGCTTACGCGTGGCGTCCCAGAGGGTGAAGTAGCCCGACAGGTCGGCATGCACCTCGCCCGGCTTGTAGGGCACGGGCAGGCCTCCCCCTGCCGAGATCGTGGTGAGCGAGCGGCCGATTTCCAAGGCCACGCGCTCGAGGGCACCGGCCACCTCGGCGAGGTGCGCGAGGTCGGTGCCGCTGCCGATGTGCATGTGGAGCCCCGTGACGGCGAGCCCCGCCCACTCTGCGCGGCGGAGCACGTCGGGGATCTCCTCGTGCCAGATGCCGTGCTTCGAGCCCTCGCCGCCGGTGTTGGTCTTCTGGCTGTGGCCGTGGCCGAAGCCAGGGTTCACGCGGAGCGTGATGCTCGCCCCGGGCACCCGCTCGGCGAGTTGCTCGATCATGTCGGCCGAGCCGCAGTTCACATGGATGCCGAGCGTGGCCACGGCATCGAGGCTCTCGCGGTCGAATATGTCGGCCGTGTAGACGATCGGGTGCACCGGCGGCAGCCCGTCGGCGCCGATGGTGGGCGTGGCATGCGCCGAATAGCCCGCGGCGAGGGCCCGGTGGATCTCGCCGGTGCTCACGGCATCGACGACCACGCCTTCGCCGCGCATGAGCGCGAGCACGGCCAGATTCGAGCAGGCCTTCTGGGCGAACCGGACGGTGTCCCAGGCTGCGAGATCCCGGCAGCGCCGGCGGATCATTTCGGCGTCGTAGACATACAGCGGCGTGCCATGGGTGCGGGCGAGGTCGGCGACGCTCGCACCGGCGATCGTGTGGCGGAGCATGGGCTCAAGGGCGGATTGGCCGGGGCGTGAGGCGATCGTGGTCATGGTGTGGTGTGTGGAGTGAGGGTTGGCGGCGAGTCAGCGGGGCAGGGGGATCGGGAAGCCCGGCGGCACGTCCGGCAGCGGGATGCCACCGGGGCCGACGGGCCGTTCCGGGGCCGCCATCGCGGCGCCGGCCTGGAGTGCGCCCGAGTCGATCGAAAGCCGCGTGGCAAGGCCCCGCTCGATCGGCGTGACCCGCAGGGCGACTGCGCCTCCGCCGGCTTCCCGGGCGGTGGCCCCGGCCTTCGCCGCCTGGCCTTCGCGGCCCAGCGTGCCGACGTAGTCGAAGACGGAGGCCGCATTCGCCTCGAGAGCTGCGATCGGAGCGGCATCGGCGATAGGGCGGCCGCTGGCCGCGAGCGTCGCCTCGGCCCGCGCGGCGGCGTCGCCACCGGCGAGCACGACCGCATAGTTCGGCGCCACGGCGAGCGTCAGGTCGAGCGACTTTCCGATGCGCGAGGCGAGTTCGTCGTCGAATACGTCGACCGAGATCGTGTGCAGTGTCGCGGCGCCGGCCTTGCCGACGTCGAACCGGGGTCTCACGCCTGGCAGGGCCGCGTTGCCACCTGCTGAAAACGCCTGCTTCACCCGCTGTTCGAGCGCCGCGCCATCCTTCACACGCACGCTCGCCGTCACCTCCGGCAGCGGCTTGTCGCGCGCGGCCTGGCTCGTGTCGACCGCGAGCGCGGCGTCGATGCCGCCTGCTGCCAGCGTCGCCGAGAGCAGGTCGTAAACGAGCCGGGAGACGGTGCGAGTGAGCGGATCATCGGCCTCGCGTGGGAGCGTCTGATCGAGCGCCTCGAGGAACTGCGCGCGGGCCTCGTCGGGAATGGCCTGCGCGATGTAGCCCCGCAGGGCGTGCCGCTCGCCGGCGGCGAGCGGAGGCATGCCCGCAGTGAGCGTCCCTCGGCCCGCGACTTCGAACGCGGCTGCCGACACGGAGCCAGGCAGGGAGACCGCCCGATTTTCCACGAACACTTGCCCGGCGGTGTCGTCGATCCCGAAGCCGAGCGAGAGGGCCTCGGTCTGCCTCAGGCCTCCGAGCGCCGCCTTCAGGGCCCCAGGGTCCATCGGCTGCCCCTGCGCCGCCGACGCTGCCGCAGCCTGATCGAGCGCTGCTTCGAGCTGCTTGCGCACGGCATCCGACATCCGGCTCGGGAAGGCCTCGATCCCCACGGTGTAGGTCGTGGCGAGCGCCGCGAGAAGCGGCGCGGCGTCGGTGGCTTCGAGTGCCGACGGCGCGATCACGGCCCAGCCATCGCGGTCGGTGATCGAGAGCTTGATGCCACTGGGGAGCGTGACCCGCCGGACGGCGCCGTCTGTCGTGGCCGGGCCGATGATCCCCTGGAGCGACGTGAGCAGCTTGTCGAGATCCGTCACCGGCACCAGGCCGTGGGCTGCGAGGTCGGTGCCGTCGCTCGTGACCACGATGCCCGCCGGCCGCTTGACGTCGAGCCCCGTGAGGCCGCGGCCCTGCGTGGAGAGCATGATCAGCGACTCCACCATCGCCGCGAGACCGGGGTTGTCGATCTGTCTGCCAAACCACCCGAGCTGCTTCTTCAGATCCGCATAGCCGTCGACGGCGGCCACGGCGAGCACCTGGCGTTCAGCCGCCTGCACGAGCCCCGCCCCGAAGAGGGAGGCGGCCGCGAGCAGGCCGGAGAGGGAGCGACTGCGAAACAAACGGGAACGAGCCGGGCGATGCATGGCGAGCACTCCGTGCCAAAAGGATCAACGCGGTAGTTTACCAGTGCCCTGCGAAAACCTGTATTCTCCCTCGGATATGGAGCCCCTGCCGCCGCGTTTCGTGCTCGACCCTGTGCCCGTGCGGCGGCCGGTGCGGTTGCAGGCGTTGCTCTTTCTGGCCACCGCCGCCACGACCTTCGCCGCGGGCGTGGTCGGCTGGGAGCCGGTCGTGCTCGGCATCGATGCCGACCTCGCCGGGCAGCTCGCCGCGCACTGGCTCCGGGGCCTTGTCTACATGGCGGCGGTGCTGGCCGTGCTCGGCGCGCACGAAGCGGGGCATTTCATCGCCGCCGTCGTGCATCGCATTCCGGCCACGCTGCCGCTCTTCATTCCAATGCCAGTCTTGCTCACCGGCACGCTCGGCGCGGTGATCGGCATGGAAGGGTCGCGGGCCGACCGGCGGCAGCTCTTCGACATCGCCCTTGCCGGGCCGATCGCCGGGCTCGTGGTGGCCCTGCCCGTGCTCGCCGCCGGCATGCTCACGGGGCAGGCTGCCGATGTGAGCCCGTTCGCTACGTCGCCGGTGGCCGCCTGGATGCAGGCCGTGCTGCGGCCCGATCTCGCGGCCGGCACGAGTATCGCGCCCAATGCACTCTTCATGGCCGGCTGGGTGGGCCTGCTCGTGACGGGGCTCAACATGATCCCGGTGAGCCAGCTCGACGGCGGCCACGTGAGCTACGCGCTCTTCGGCCGGCGGGCGCACTGGCTGGCCCGCGGCATCCTTCTGACTGCGATCACCGCGATCGTGGTGCTCGGCCGCTACAACTGGATCGCGATGGTGGTGATCGTGGCCTTGATCGGCACCGACCATCCGCCGATCCGCGACGACGGCCGGCCGCTCGGCCTCGGCCGCACGCTGCTGGGCCTGGCGTCACTGCTGATTCCGGTCGTGACGTTCATGCCCGAGCCGCTGCTCTTCGAGTGAGCACGCTGCTCACGTCATGCCTGGTGGCAACGTCGCCAGCCAGTCGGCCAGGGCGCCTGCGTTGAG
>JBMLMS010000003.1:0-2058 GCA_049243925.1 Pirellulales bacterium | reverse complement strand
GCCGCTTCGACGAACACGGGATCGTTCAAGAGCGTGAGGGCTTGCTGGGGCGTGTTGCTGCCGCTTCTGGCCGCGGCGCACTCGTCGCGGGCCGGGGCGTCGAAGTTGGCGAGCATCGGATGGAGAAATGTCCGCTGCCAGTGCATGTAGAGGCCACGACGATATTGGCGACCGTCGATATCGGCCGCGTAGTCTCGATTCGGAAATTGCAGCGCCGCGTAGTAGCCGGCCGGCTGATGCGGCTTCACGCTCGGGCCACCGAGGTCGTCGAGGTCGAGCAGGCCGGCGATCGCCAGCGCGTTGTCGCGGACGAACTCCGCATCGAGCCGCCGCGGGTTTTGTGAGGCGAGCAGCCGGTTGCCCGGATCGACGGCCAGTGCCGCCGGCACGAGCGAACTCGACTGCCGATACGTCCGGCTGGTCACGATCAGGCGGATCATGTGCTTCAGGTCCCAGCCTGACTCGCGAAACTCACAGGCCAGCCAGTCCAGCAGTTCCGGGTGCGTGGGCAGTTCGCCCTGGGAGCCGAGATCGTCGACCACGGCACTGAGTCCCGTGCCGAAGAACACCGCCCAGAGGCGATTCATCACCGTGCGGGGTGTGATCGGATTGCCGTCCGACACGAGCCAGTTGGCCAGATCGAGCCGTGTGAGCCGTTTCACGTCGGTACTTTCGAGCCGTGCGGGCAGAAATGACGGTGTGGCCGGCAGCACCACCGGCCCGGTTTCGTCCTGCCAGTTGCCACGCGGCAGCACACGCACGGGGAGCGGCGTGGCGGCGGACTGCGTGACCATCGTCCAGGCCTTGCCGTCGGAGAGGCCGCGGATCTTCGCGGCGAGTGAGCGGACAGCGTCGGACGCCGCCCGGTCATGGGCGGTTGACAGCAGGAACAGCGATGCTGCGCGGCCCGCCTGCTCCGGCGAGCGTGCCGATGACGGCGTCGCGATCGCAGCCAGATCGTCGGCTCGGGCGACCTCCATCGGGTCGATGGCCCCGAGCGGGGTTACGGCCAGTCGCACCGGAATCCGTCCATCGCCACCGATTGTGGCCACGAGCCGATCGCCGGGCTGGATGACGAGCGGATCGATGAGCCATACCGCTCGGGGACGGTCGCCTTCCGGGATTTCGAAGGGGAGCCGCCACTGCCGCTCCACCCCCGGCACTTCAACACCCGAGACATAGACAGGCCGCCGATGGGTGGCGTCTCCCGCTTGCAAGGCGAGCGGTCGCGGCTTGCCCTTGGCTGGCTGCAGCGTCAGCGCGAGCGTGAGAGACTTGCCGAGGACCGCGGCCCGATCGGCGGGCTCGAGCGAGTCGTAGGGAATCTCCAGCCGCACTGCCGCCAGCGAAGCCAATCCCGCGACCTCCGCGACGATGCGCAGGCCGTCGCCCTTCCCGAGCGGCTTGACGCCGGTGATCACCCCGTCGGACGACACGCTCACCTTTCGATCAGGCACAGGCTTGCCGTCCTTCGTGGCTTCCACCTCCGCCGGCGAGAGCGTGAGCCAGCCGTCGGGGTGCGTTTCGAGAAAGGCTCCCGTCTTCGCCTCCCACTCGGCTCGAGCGGCTCCGGCTGCAGGATCGGCAGCCAACCGGTCTGTCGCCGAATCAAGCTGGCCGGCCAACGCCCGCCGGGCTCCGGCCACCTGCTTCTCGAGCCACGGGCTTGCGACCTGAATCTCCGGCGGAAACGGATGCTCGTTGTCGAACCCGCGGAGTTCTGGCTCCGGCGTGTAGCCGTAGTCGCTGTACACCCCCCACTGCTTCACGTCGGCGAAGAAGGCCTGCAGTTCGTAGAAGTCGCGGGCCTTGATCGGGTCGAACTTATGGTCGTGGCACTCGGCACAGCCGAACGTGCTGCCAAACCAGGCCGCCGCCACACTTCGCACCCGCTCGGCCCCGTACTTGGCGAGATACTCCTTCGGCTGCGCGCCGCCCTCGCGGGTCATCATGTTGAGCCGGTTGTAGCCGGTGGCCACGAGTTGCTCCGTCGTGGGGTTCGGTAGCAGGTCGCCGGCCAGCTGCTCGCGCGTGAACTGATCGAAAGGCTTGTTGGCA
>JBMLMS010000002.1:0-9298 GCA_049243925.1 Pirellulales bacterium | reverse complement strand
GGACTAGCGATCGCCCTCGGCGATGAAGCAGCGTACCGCCGGCTCCGAATGCGGGTCGTTGTCTGCTGCCCTGCAGTCCGGCGACGCGGCACAGTCATTTCCGGCGGCGCTGCTTGCGAGCCTTCTTGGCGGGCTTGCCTGCGTGCTTCGGACGGGCGTTCGACTTCGACGGGCGGCCGCTGCGGCGCACCTCTGCGGCCCGCGGCGCGGCGCGTCCACGGCCCTTCGTGCCGACGAGGCGGAAGTCGAGCGTGCGGCGGTCCACGTCCACCTTCGCCACCATCACACGCACGCGGTCGCCCAGGCGAAATGCGTGGCCGGGGCGACGGCCGGAGAGCGTGTGGCTCGCGCGGTCGTAGCGGTAGGTGTCGTCGGGGAGCGAATCGAGGGCCACGAGCCCCTCGGCCGGCAGTTCGATCCCCTGGACGAACAGCCCGAACGGCTCGACGCCCGTGACCACGGCCTCCATTTCGAGGCCGATCCGCGTCGCCAGAAAATTCAGCAACTTGAGCTTCACGAGCTCCCGCTCCGCCGCCTCGGCCCGGCGTTCGAGCTGCGAGCACTGCTCGCCGAGCTGCTGCAGCCCCTCGGCCGCCGGCCGCTTGCCGCGGGCGAGCAGGTCGAGGGCCCGATGCACGGTGAGATCTGGATAGCGGCGAATCGGGGAGGTGAAGTGGCAGTAGCAGTCGCTCGCCAGTGCGAAATGGCCGTCTTCTTGCGGCCCGTAGGCGGCTCGGGTGAGGCTCCGCAGCACCGCGTAGTTCACGGCGTGCTCCTCGGCGCGGCCGGCGACGAGCCCGAGGAGCCGCTGGAGCTCGAACCGGCTTTCGAGCGAATCGACCTCGAAGCCGAGCTCGGTGACGAACTCGGTCAGCTGTCGCAGCTTGCGAAGATCGGGCGCGGGATGAATGCGGCGCAGGAACGGTGCGGTCGCCTTGGCCAGCATCTCCGCCACCGCTTCGTTGGCCGAGAGCATGAACTCCTCGATGATCTTGTGGCTCTCGGTGTTCTCGACGACGTGCGCGCCGGCCACGCGGCCGTCGCGGTCGAGGTCGATCTTCACCTCGGGCATCGAGAGCTCGAGGGCCCCGCGCGCGGTCCGGCGGGCCCGCAGGATCCGCGAGAGGTCGCGCATCCGGCCAAGGAGGCTCCGCACGTCGTCGGTCATCTCGACGGCCCGCGTCGCCGGATCGGCGAGGAAGACATCGACCTCCTCGTAGGCGAACCGGCGCACGCTCTTGATCGCCGACCGCTCCACCTCGGCGTGAATGGGCACGCCGTCGGCGGTAAACTCCATCCAGCATGTGCGGGCATAGCGCACCCGCCCAGGCTGCAGGCTTGCCAGATTGTTCGACACGATCTCGGGGAGCATCGGGATCACACGGTCGGGCAGGTAGACGCTCGTGCCCCGCAAGAGCGCCTCCTGGTCGAGGGCCGAGCCCTCGCGGACGAAATACGACACGTCGGCGATGTGCACGCCGAGCACCCAGTGGCCGCGCTCGATCCGCTCGAGCGAGATCGCGTCGTCGAAGTCGCGGGCGTCGATGGGATCGATCGTGATGATGGTCCGCTCGGTGAGGTCGCGCCGATCACCCTCGATCGCCTCGGTAAACAGCTCGGCCTGCCGCCGCGCGTCGGCCGAGACCGCGTCGGGAAACGGACCCGGCAGGGCGAACTCGTGGATCACCGTCTGCGTGTCGACACCCGGCGCTCCCGCCGCGCCGAGCACCTCCACGATCACGCCTTCGCCGTCCCGCACATTTGTGGGGAACCGCACCATCTCCACGACGACCTTGTCTTTGTCGCGGGCGCCCTTCGCCCCCGGATCGCCCACAGCCACGGGCCTGGCAAAACCTGTTCCATCGACCTGCACCCAGCCGGAGCCGGTGGCCTCGAAATAGCTGCCGACAAACCGCGTCGTCTTCCGCTCCACCACCTCGATGATCTCGCCCGCAGGGCCGGGGCGGCGGGCATCGCGGGCCCCGGCGAGCCGCACCCGCACCGTGTCGCCCGTGGCGGCGTCGAGCGCAGCGTGGGCCGAGATGTGAATGTCGGCTGAACGGTCCCCCGCCGGGGCGTCGAGGGGCCGGACGAATCCGTAGCCTCCGGCCGCCCGCTTGAAGACGCCGATCACGCCCTCGTCGCGGCCGCGGCGACTCTTCTCGGGCTTGGGACGCTGACGGGTCATCGGTGAGCCCTCACGACCGGCCGCGGAAGAACTTGCGACCGTGGTTTTGATGAAACTGCGTCCAGCCGTCGTCGATCGAGGCCTCGGCCTTCAAGAGCTGCGTCACCGCGGCCATCTTGGCGTCGAGGTGATCGAGGTGGTGCAGGGCCAGGGCTTCGAGCGTCATCGGAACCTTGGCGGCGCCAAACTCGAGCTGCCCGTGGTGCGCTGCGATCATGTGCTTGACGCGAACGGCGGTTTCGACGTCGAACGGCTGGCCGGTGCGCTCCTCGATCGCGCGAATCTTCGCATCGACGATCTCGAGCCCCAGGAGCACGTGCCCGAGCAACTGGCCCGGATCGGTATACGAAAATCCTTTTTCACTCTCCAGTTCGACCGTCTTGCCGATGTCGTGGACGAGCACACCGACGATCAATAAATCGCGGTCGAGATCGGGGTAGAGCGGGGCGACCCGGTCGGCGAGCCTGAGCAGATTGACGACGTGGTCGAGGAGCCCGCCGGCGTAGGCGTGATGATGCTTGACGCCCGCCGGGCTGCGACAGAAGGCCGCCATGAGCTCTTCGTCGGCCAGGATTTCCGCGACGAGCTCGCGCACGGGAGCCGCCCGCACCGTGCCGGCAAGCGCGGCGAGCTCGGCCCGGAGCCGCTCGACGTCCGCGGTGGAGAGCACGCGAAACTCCGTCTCGTCCACCGTGCGTGGATCGGCCCGCTCGATCGCCGTCACGATCAGCTGCAGGCTGCCCGAGTAGAGCTGCGTGTGCCCTTCGACCCGCACGTAGTCGCCGTCTTCGAACGCGTCGAAGTCGTCGTCGGAGGCGTTCCACAGCCGACCGGTGATCATGCCGCTTTTGTCAGCCAGATCGACCTGGAGATAGAGCTGGCCGTTGCGGTTGGGCCGCAGTTGCTTGTGCGTCGCGAGAAACAGCTGGTCGATCTGGGTCTGCGGCTGCAGTTCGGTGATCAGGCGTCGCGACATGGAAGGGAGTGTAGAGGCGGGGTCACGCGATTGACAGCCAATGGCTACAATCCGCGGCCTTCCCGATCCCGGAGTCAACGATGCCCGAGCATGCTATTTCCCCGACCCGCGCCCAAGACTATCCCGAGTGGTACCAGCAGGTGGTCCGCGCGGCCGACCTCGCGGAGCAGTCGCCCGTCCGCGGCTGCATGGTAATCAAGCCCCACGGCTACGCGATCTGGGAGCGAATGCAGGGCATCCTCGACCGGATGTTCAAGGCCACGGGCCATCAGAACGCCTACTTTCCGCTGTTCATCCCGCTCTCCTATCTGGAGAAGGAGGCCCAGCATGTGGAGGGCTTCGCCAAGGAATGCGCGGTCGTCACGCATCACCGGCTGGAGTTGAACGCCGACGGCAAGCTGATCCCGACTGGCAAGCTCGAGGAGCCGCTCGTCGTGCGGCCCACGAGCGAGACGATCATCGGCGCGATGTACGCCAAGTGGATCCAGTCGTGGCGCGACCTGCCCGTGCTCATCAACCAGTGGGCCAACGTCGTCCGCTGGGAGATGCGGCCGCGCGTGTTTCTGCGGACGGCCGAGTTTCTCTGGCAGGAAGGGCACACGGCGCACGCCACCCGCGACGAGGCGGTGGAAGAGACGCTGCGCATGCTCGACGTCTACGCCACGTTCGCGGAGCGTGATCTGGCGATGCCGGTGATCAAGGGGCCGAAGACCGCCGGCGAGCGATTTCCCGGCGCGGTCGACACCTACTCGATCGAGGCGATGATGCAAGACGGCAAGGCGCTGCAGGCCGGCACGTCGCACTTCCTCGGGCAAAATTTCGCCCGTGCCCAGGAGATCAAGTTCGCGGGCCAATCAGGCCAGGAGGAATACTGCTGGACGACGTCGTGGGGCGTCTCCACCCGGCTCATCGGCGCCGTGATCATGACCCACTCCGACGACGACGGGCTCGTGCTCCCGCCCCGGATCGCGCCGACGCAGATCGTGATCCTGCCGATCCATCGCACTGAAGAGGAGCGCACGGCCGTGCTCGACGCCTGCCGACAGCTCGAGCGCGAGCTCGTCGCGACGTCGTTCGCCCACGAGCCGCTCCGCGTGAAGATCGACGCCCGCGACATGCGCGGAGGCGACAAGGTATGGCAGCATGTGAAGCAGGGCGTGCCGCTGCGGGTCGAAATCGGCCCACGCGACCTCGCAGCCGGGGCCGTGAGCGTGTGCCGCCGCGACCGGGGGCCCAAGGAGCGGGCGAGCATGCCGCTGGCCCAGTTCGCGGCCGAGGCCCCGCGGCTGCTCGACGAGATTCAAGCGGGGCTGTTCGAAAAGGCCCGCGCATTCCGCGACGCGAAGTCGGCACGGCTCACGTCGCAGGCTGAGGTGCTGGAGTACTTCGCCGAGGGCACAGGGCAGGGTGCGGGCGCCAAGGGCGGCTTTGCCCATGTCCACGTCGCCGACGACCCGGCCGTGACGGCGGTGCTCGATCCACTGAAAGTGACCGTTCGCTGCATCCCGATGGACGGCCCCGACGAGCCGGGCACCTGCATCATCACGGGCAAGGCCGTCGCCCGCCCCAGCGTCCTCGCCCGGTCGTACTAGAGTGCAGACCGTAGGACAGGCTTCAGCCTGTCTCGTCTCACTGGCAGATGCAGCCGTTGCAGCCGTCGGATGGCATCGCCCAGGCTCACTTCGCCGGCGGCGCGGCCTCGGTGAAGGGGCCGGCGAGCACCGCGTCGGGCTGGTCGCGGCGCCCGGCGGGGTCGATCACGACCTTCGCCTGCCGCACGAGCGCCTCCGGCACCCGCCAGCACCCCCGGTCGTATCCCGGGGCGGCGAGATTGATGGTGAGCCGGGGCGGGATCTCCCGCGCGGTCTCGCCGATCGGGACGGCAGCCGGATCCCCGCCGCGCAACAGTTCGCCGGCGAGCCGGCCGGCCAGGAGCCCGACCTCGTGAAAGTCGAAGCCCACGTCGAACAGCGTGCCGCGGTCGGGCTTCCCGGGCACCACGGTGAACACGGGCACGCCCGCCTTCCCCGCCGCGGCGACGATCGAATCGATGACGCTCGAGACGGTGGTGTCGCCCGGCACGAACACGGCCTCGGCACCGCGCGACAGCGTCGACTGGATCGCCTCGATCACACCGGACGAGTTTTCGACGGCCGCTTCGAGGAGCACAATGCCGCGGGCCGCGCAACTCGCTCGGGTGAGTTCCATGAAGCGCCGCGAGTTGCTCTCCGACGGGTTGTGGGCCACGCCCACCGTGGTGAGCCGCGGGTTGATCTCCTGCGCCAGGCGAAACGTGGCGTCCACCGGCGCGAGGCTGCCAAAGCCGACGAGGTGCCGCGGATGCACGAGCGGATCGGCGCGGTCGAGGCCCACCCCCGCCGAGAACGGATCGGCGACGGCCGCGAAGACGTGGAGGATGCGACCCCGCTCGTTGGCGGTGGCGAGGGCCTGCAGCGACGGGGTGCTCGACGTGAGCCCGAGATCGAACGGGCCGCCGGCGATCTCGCGGGCGATGGCGTTGGCCTGCGCGAGGTCGCCTTCGGCGTTGTACCGGCGGATCGTCACCGTCTCGCCATCCACGTAGCCGCGTTCCGCGAGCCCGTCGATCATGCCCCGCACCGCGTCGTCGAGCAGCGACGTGCTTACCTGCTGGAGCACGGCCACCGCGGGCACCGTTCTCGTGGCGCCGGCCCGGTCGGTCGCCAGGAGCAGCGCCGAGGCGCCGGCCAGCAGCAGGAGCGTGGGCAGCGAGCGCCTCAGGAAGACGGCGATCGGCGACGATGGTGTGGCGACCGCGTTCATCCGTAGGCCTCCGCCAGGGTGCGGGCCGCCGCATCGTCGAGCTGATCGCCGCGGCGCAGCGCGTCGAACCGGTCGGCGAGATCGTCGGCCGTGAGCCGCCGCTTGGCCGCCCCCTGCACGTCGAGGGCGATGCGTCCGCGGTGGATCAGGATCAGCCGGTCGCCGAGCGCGGCGGCCTGGGCCAGCGAGTGCGTCACCATCAGGGCCGCGAGGCCCTGCTCGCGGATGATGCGGGCCGTGGCCTGGATGACGCGGTCGGCAGCCGCGGGATCGAGCGCGGCGGTGTGCTCGTCGAGCAGGAGCAGCTCGGGCCGCTGCCAGGTGGCCATCACGAGCGTGACGATCTGCCGCTGACCGCCGGAGAGCGAGCCGATCGGCTGGTCGAGCCGCGCGTCGAGGCCGGGCACGATCGCGGCCAGTCGCCGCGCCGCCTCCTCCCGCAGTTGCCGGCCCGTCGCCCAGCCCAGCCCGGCGCGGCGGCCGCGGCAGGCGGCCACGGCGATGTTCTCGAGCACGGTCAGGCTCGAGGCCGTGCCGGCCCGCGGGTCCTGGAAGACGCGGCCCACGAGCCGGGCCCGCTCGTGCTCCCGCCAGCGCGTGATGTCGTGACCGGCGAGCCGCACCGTGCCGCCGTCGAGCCGCACCGTGCCGGCGATCGCGCCGAGCAGCGTGCTCTTGCCCGATCCGTTCGTGCCGATCACGACCACGAACGAGCGGGCCGGCAGCGCGAGCGAGACGCCGTCGACGGCCCGGACGACCGGCCCGCCGGGCGAGGCGAACGACACGACCGCGTCAGTGAGCTCGAGCATGGCTGCCTCGGGAGAGGAATCGCGGGGCGACGAGGGCGGCGAGCACGACGGCGGCGGTGGCCGCCTTCAGCCAGTCGGGATCGAGGCCGGCGCGGAGGGCCGCCGCCACGAGCAGGCGAAACGTCACGCTGCCCGCGGCCGTGGCGACCAGTGCGCCGCCGAGCCGCACGGGGCCGACGAGCGCCGCGCCGAGGAACACGCTCGCCATGCCCCACACCACCATCCCGATGCCCATCTGCACATCGGCGAAGCCCTGGTACTGGGCGACCAGCCCGCCCGACAGCGCCGTCAGCGCGTTGGCGATCGCCAGGCCCGCGACGGTCATGCCGCCGGTGTCGCGGCCGAGGGCGCGGGCCATCGTGGCGGTGTCACCCCCGGCCCGCATCGCCGTGCCGAGTTGCGTGCGGAAAAAGATCCACAGGCAGGCGATCGCCAGGGCGACGATCGCGAGCACGACGACGAGCCGGGCCGCCTCGCCCGCGACGGCGGCGGAGATGCCGGCCCGCTCGAGCGGCGGGCCGAGGAGCGATTCGGCCCGGCTGAGGAGCGTCGACACACCAGAGAGGGGCACGTTGCTGCGGCCCAGCACGACGAGGTTCACGCTCGCCAGCGCCGTCGTCACGAGAATGCCGGCGAGGAGCCGCTCGATGCCGAGATACGCGTGGAGCAACGCGGTGGTGCAGCCCGCGAGGGCGCCGGCCGCCATGCCGCCGAGCGTGGCGAGGACCGGATCGACGCCGGTGGTGAGCAGCACCGCGGCGACGACGGCGCCGAGTGTGAACGAGCCGTCGGTCGTGATGTCGGGAAACGAGAACAGCCGGTAGCTCACGAACACGCCCAGCGCCACGAGGGCCAGGGCGAGGCCGAACGTCCACGTGGAGAGCAGCGTGATCATGGGCAGGCTCCGGCCAGGGCCAGCGGCGCGAACCAGCAGCGGCCGCGGACGAAGTGCGAGCGTCCGCTGCCGAGCACCGGCTCCGGATCGGTGATCAGGTGCAGGAGGCCCAGCGGCTCGGAGGCGGTGACGTCGGCCACCGTGGCGGGCAGCTCGCCGCTGCCCCGCTTTAGCGGCCGCAGCGGAAACACCGCCGCGTGGAAGTGGCCCTGCGTGGCGCCGGCGCCGAGCGGCCGCACGAAGTCGGCGAGTGGGCCGTGGACCGGGCCGCGCGTGGCCACGCCCACGACGAGGGCCGTCCGCCGAGCATGCAAGGGCTCGCGTGAGAAGCTCAGCCAGCGGGCCGCGATCTCGCGCTCGAGCGAGCCTGGCCGGTCGGCTGCCGACACCGCGGCGAGCGGACGGATGAGCTCGGCCCCGACGAGACCGTGCACCTCGCCGATGGCCACCAGCGCGATCGCGTCGCCCGCCGTCTGGGCGACGAGCGCCGACGCCAGTTCATCGAGCGCGACGGCCTCGGCATCCGCCGCCGGCTCGAAGCCGGCCCGCCCCGCGGGGATGCCCTCCCAGACGAGGCCGGTGGCGAGATCAACTTCGGGCACGAGATCGCCCGTGGCCGTGAGGTAGTCGACGACGGAGAACGGCTGCGGCCGGCGATGGAAGGCGGTGCCGCAGGCCGCCAGCATCTCACCGGCCCGGTCGGCGAGCGGCACGGCATCGGCGAGCGCGGCCAGGCCGAGCGCGAACGCGTGCCGCGGCAGGGGGAGCCGCGTGGCGGCCGAGAGGGAGCCCGCGAACACGGCCTCGGCGGAGCCGACGAGCCGGCCACGGAGCGGCCCGGGCCCCGGCCGTTCGAGGCCGAGCAGCTGCACGCCGTCGACCTGCAGGTCGACGGCGGACGACGGCGGCTGCGCCGCTGTCGGTCCCGCCGCGGTCCGGGCGGCCGCCGACTCCATCAAGATCGGCGCCAGCCGGGTGAGTTCGAGCACCTTGCGGATCGGCTCGCTGGCGGCGCGGATGAGGCACTGACCGCCCAGACCCTGGGCCGAGCGGTGGATCTCGAAGAGCACGCGGATGCCCGCCGAGCTGAGGAAGCCGCAGTCGCTCAGGTCGAGGGCGATCGCGTGATGGCCGCGGCGGAGTTCCTCGTCGACGGCGCGGGCCAGTTCACCGGCGTGCTCGGCATCGAGCCTGCCTGACACGGAGAGCACGACGGCTTCGGGCGTTTCGCGTCGAGCGATCGTGATGTCCATCGGCCGTAGTCTGCCCGCTCGGCGGAGGGTGACGCAAGCGGCGCGCCGAACGACCGCGGTAGTCCTGCCCACCGACGCCCGGCGCCGCGGCGCGTGGCCCGCCGGCCCGGAGGCCGCTCGGCGCGGTCTCGCCAGGCGAGCCAGCTCTAACCTCGCGAGCCTAAAGAAACACTCATCAAGGAGTGAATCGAAAGTGAAAGACAACGATCTACAACAACACGTGGACGCCCTCAACCCAATCGCCCGATATTCGCTGTGTTGATCGCGCGCCGGCTTCGGGCTCCCCATATCCCGTCGCCGGACGCTCGCGTCACAGATCACTCGCCGGCTCGGGGTTACCCCGTACCGTCTCGCCGGACGTTCGCCTCCGCCCTC
>JBMLMS010000001.1:0-11049 GCA_049243925.1 Pirellulales bacterium | reverse complement strand
GCTGCCTGCTCGTCGACGACCTGCTCGGCAAGCAGGAGGTGGTGATCAAGAGCCTGGGCGACATGTTCCGCGGCCGCACCGCCTTCGCGGGTGCCGCGATCCTCGGCGATGGCCGGGTGGGCCTGATCCTCGACGTCAACGCGTTGGTCAAACTCAAGTCGGCCGCCGGCGACGCGGCCTGATTCGCCACCGGAACAACCTCATGAATCCAGCCATCACGCCCGAGCCGCAGCAGCAAGCCATGGCTGCCATGGCCGCCAAGCCTGGCAAATACCTCGTGATCACGCTCGGCAGCGAATCCTATGGCATCCCCGTGCTGTCGGTGAGGGAAATCATCCGTCTCTGCCCGATCACGCCGGTGGCCAACATGCCCCCGCACGTTCGCGGCGTGATCAATCTCCGGGGCAAGATCATCCCGCTGGTCGATCTCCGCACCCGCTTTCACCTGCCTGTGGCCGACGAGCACGATCGCACCTGCATCGTCGTCGCGCAGCTCGGCGGCACGGCCGGCGGAACGCGGCTCTATGCGGTGATCGTGGACGGTGTCGAGGAGGTGGCCTCGTTCACCTCGCAGGACATCGAGCCCACCCCCGACTTCGGCGGGGCGATCGACGTGCGATTCATCACCGGCATGGCCAAATCAGGCCAGCTCGTGCGCACCCTCATCGATCTCGACCGAATCGCGTCGGCCGACGTCGTCACGTCGGCCATCTCCCAGACAACCTTGCCGCAGGCCCTCACTTCGCAGGACTCGCCATGATTCCCCGTTCACTCCCCGCCCGCATCACCTGGGGCTTCGCCCTGCTCGTCGCGATCCTGATCGCGCTTGGCACCTCGGCGCTTTGGAGGATCGTGGGCATCAATCGCAGCGTCGTCACCGTTTCGACCAACGCGATGCCATCGGTCGTCGCGCTCAGTCGGGTGATCCAGTCGACGTATGGCTCGGCGCGGGTCGTTCGCAAGCTGCTGCTGGCGGCCGGGGACACGACTGCGGGCTCGGCCTTCGACGACACCGCCTACCAGGCCACGAAGAAGCAGGGCGAGGAGCAGCTCGCCGCCTACGAGCCCCTGATCAGCGACGAGCAGGAACGCCGGTTGTTTGCCGACGCGCGATCGGCCCGGGCGGCCTATTTCGCTGTGCTCGATGCCGCGATGCAGAGCCTGCGGCAGGGGAAAATCGCCGATGCCAAGGCCGCGATGGGCGACACGATCGACCCTGTTTTTGAAAAGTGCATCGGGGCCTTCGACGAGAGCGTGAAATACAACAGCCTGATCGCCGAGCAGCAGGTCGAAGAGGCGAAGCGCATCGTCACGACGAGCTTTCTGCTCATCGGCGGCGGGCTCGCCCTGGCCATCGCCCTGGGAACGATTCTGGGCGGCTGGATCATCACCTCGACGCGGAAGTCGCTGGGCCTGATCTCCGACGCGCTCGAGGCGGGCGCGGCCCACACGTCGCTGGCCTCGACCCAGTTGGCCTCGGCGGGCCGGTCGCTTGCCGAGGGTTGCAGTGAGCAGGGCTCGGCCGTGACGGAGACGAGCGCGGCGCTGGAGCAGATGTCGGCCATGATCCGCAGCACCGCCGACAATGCCGACAAGGCCAAGACCTTCGCCAACCAGGCTCGCGACGCGGCCGAGTCGGGGGCGGGCACGATGGACGAAATGAACGACGCCATGCGGGCCATCGAGGCGTCGAGCGCCGAGGTGGCGAAGATCGTGAAGGACATCGACGAGATCGCCTTCCAGACCAACATCCTCGCCCTCAACGCGGCCGTCGAGGCCGCGCGGGCCGGTGAGGCGGGCGCCGGGTTTGCAGTGGTGGCCGACGAGGTGCGGGCCCTGGCCCAGCGAAGCGCCGCCGCCGCGAAGGAGACGGCGGGCAAGATCGAGGCCGCGATCACCAACAGCCGCCGTGGCTCGAAGAGCTGCGGGCGGCTGGGCGAATCGCTCGGTGACATCGTGCGCACGGTGGCGGCCGCCGACGGGCTCGTGGCGGAGATCGCCACCGCCGCCAAGGAGCAGGCGCAGGGCATCCGCCAGGTGGGCTTGGCCATGGCGCAGATGGATCAGGTCACACAGGGCAACTCCGCCAATGCCGAGCAGAGCGCAGGAGCCGCCGAGGAGCTGAAGTCGCAGGCTCTGTCGCTGCAGTCTACGGTGGAGGTGCTCCGGACGCTGGCAGGCCGCAGGGCGATGCGGCCGGCCGCCACGGGCACCGCCGCCTTCGCACCGACAGCACAGCCAGCCCGTCGCCTGCCTGCCGGCATAGGCACCGCGAGCCAGTTGCAACGCATTCCGATGCCGCGGGAGGCGGCCGCCGCCGACGTGGCCGCAGATCACGAGGATCGACACTTCAAGGCGTTTTGACCTCGCGACGGTCGGGAGAGGGTGGAACCCGCATGGTGATCCCGTTGGAACAGCCGTTGTCGCCGCAGGCCTACGCGTTTCTCGCGACGCTGGTGCATGAGCGGAGCCGGATCCAGCTTGGGCCCGATCGGCAGGCGCTCCTCGCCGGCCGGCTGGGGCAGCGGCTCCGCACGCTCGGCCTCGCGGGCTATGAGGACTACTGCCGGCTGCTCGAATCGCCCCAGGGCGAGGAGGAAGTGGGGAGCTTGATCGATCTCGTCTCCACCAATCACACCCACTTTTTCCGCGAGCCCGAACACTTCACGATCCTCGCTGATCAGGTGCTCCCGCGGCTCGCCGACCGGCGGGGGCCATCCGGCCGGCCGCTGCAGATCTGGTCGGCGGCATCATCTTCCGGCGAGGAGCCCTACACGCTGGCGATCGTGCTCGCCGAGTTCGCCCGGCAGCGGCCGCATGTCACCTGGCAGGTGTCTGCCTCCGACATCTCCCGCCGGATGCTGGAACGCTGCCGGTTGGGGATCTACGAGGCCGAGAAAGTCGCGGTGCCCGACGAGCAGTTGCGGCGGTATTTTCTCAGGGGCTTCGCCGAGCGAGAGGGCTTCTATCGTGTGCGGCCGGAGCTGCGGCGGCATGTGCACGTGCATCACATCAACCTCTTTCAGCCCGACTACCCGCTGCCGGCGGGACTCGACGTGATCTTCTGCCGCAACGTGATGATCTACTTCGACCAGCCGTCGCGGCAGGAGCTGCTCGAACGGCTGGTGGCGATGCTGGCCCCCGGCGGCACGCTCTTCGTGGGCCATGCGGAGAGCCTGCTCGGCCTGCGGCACGGCCTGCGAACGGAGTGGCCGAGCGTGTACGTGCGGCCGGAATGAGCGAGGATGCCGCGACGGCATGAGACCCATGAACCAGATTCAGAAATCCCGAATCCGCGTGCTCGTCGTCGACGATTCGGCGCTGGTGCGCAAGGCGATCACCGATGCGCTCGCGCTCGACCCGGAGATCGAGGTGGTCGGCTCGGCCTGCGATCCCTATGTCGCCCGGGAGAAGATTCTCAAGCTCGACCCCGACGTGCTCACGCTCGACATCGAGATGCCCCGGATGGACGGCCTCACATTCTTGCGGATTCTGATGGAGCACCATCCGCTGCCGGTCGTGATCGTCAGCTCGCTCGCGCAGGCCGGCTCGCAGACGGCGCTCGACGCGCTCGAAGCCGGCGCCGTTGACGTGCTCGCCAAGCCGGACGGCACGATGTCGATCGGCGGTCTTGGAGCGCGGCTCGCCTTTCACGTGAAGGCCGCCGCTGCTTCCACCAGATTCAGCCATCGCCGGCAGCCCGTCACGCGGCCGGCCGAACTCCCGCTCGAGGAAGCTCCGGATCGGAGCGTCGCCCGCGCCGCCAAGCCTGCGGCCGCCCCCGCTTGGCAGATGTCCGGGCCGCCGCTGCCGCCGGTGGGCGCGGTCGATCCGCGGCAGCTCGTGGTGCTCGGCTCCTCGACCGGGGGCGTGGAGGCCCTGCGGACGATCCTGCCGCGACTGCCCGCCGATCTGCCGCCGGTCGCGGTGGTGCAGCACATCTCCGCCTACTTCTCGCGCGTGGTCGCGCAGCGGCTCGACGCGCTGTGCGGCTATGAAGTGTGCGAGGCCGAGGAGGGCATGGAACTCCGCCGCGGGCGGTGCGTGATCGCGCCGGGCGACCGCCATCTGGCCGTGGTCTGGCAGGGCGGAGTCTACCGGGCCAGGTTGCTCGAAACGCCTCCGGTGCACCACTGCCGTCCAGCGGTGGACGTGCTCTTTCGCTCGGCGGCCGAGGCCGCGGGCCCGCGGGTCGTGGCGGCGCTTTTGACCGGCATGGGAAGCGATGGCGCGATGGGCATGCAGGCCATTCGCCGGGCCGGCGGGCAGACGATCGCCCAGGACGAGGCGACATCGGTTGTGTTTGGCATGCCGCGGGCGGCCATCGAGCTCAACGCGGCCCAGCTGGTCGTGCCCCTGCCGCAGATCGCGGAGGCGATCGTGAAGGCCGTGGCGGCGCAGGCCATCCTGCCCGGCTGACCCCCGGCGCGGGGCGGGCGATTGGCTGTGATGCTCCGGCCGTATACTCGGGCTCGAGTGGCACGGAAAAACACACGGCCTGCCGGGCGGTTGCCCGGGTTGGCCGACACGCTCGAGCAGCACGGCGGGTTTGCCGAAGTGGTCGCCAGCCTTTGTGAGGGGCATGGCGGCACGATCGGCGGAACCTGGGGATCGGCGTCTGCGCTCACGGCGGCGGCGGTCGCGAATCAACTGGCTGCGTCGCCCCGTGGTGAGGACGCCGTGCTCGTCGTGGTGCTGCCTCACGCCGGCGACGCCGACGCTTTTTGCGACGACCTTTCGCTCTTCACGACGCGGCCCGTCGCGCTCCTGCCCGCGCTCGAGAGCCTCGACGACGAATCCCTCGCCGACGATCCGGCAGCCGCGGCCCGCCTCGCGCTCGTGAAGCAGCTCACTCGGGGCGACCGTCCCGGTCGCCACAGCGGCGACGGGGCTCAGGCAAGCCAGACGCTTGCCCCACATGACGTGCCGATCGTGGTCACGAGCATCCAGGCGCTGCTCGCGCCGCTCGCCGACCCGCGCGAGATCGAGGCCAGCACCCGCCGGCTCGAGGTGGGCGGCCGGCTCGAACCGCTCGAACTCGCCGACTGGCTCGCGGCCCGCGGCTGGCAGGCGGCCGACGCGATCGACCGCCCCGGCACGTTTGCCCGACGTGGCGGCATCGTCGATCTCTTCGCCGTCGACTGGGATCGGCCCGTGCGTGTCGAACTCTTCGGCGACGAGATCGAATCGCTGCGGACGTTCGACACCGTGACCCAGCGGAGCGTCGACACGCTCCAAGCGATCGACCTCACCGCGCTCGGCGTGGGCGCGGCGACGCGGCGCACGCACCTCGCCGACATTCTCCCGCCGGGCTCGTGGTGGGCGCTCGTCGAGCCGGGTGAACTCGCCGAGGAGGCGAACCGCACCTACGAGCGGCTGAAGGGGGCCGCGGAGGTGTCGAACCCCGAAGAGGTGTTCGCCCGCATCTATCGCTTTCCGTCGGTGACGCTCGCCGCGGTGGCCCCGTCGAGCCTGGAGGCCACGGCCACGCTTGCGGTCGAGAGCGTGGAGCGATTTACCGGCGTGCTCGACCGCGTGTGCGAGGAGCTCGGCACGGTCGGCAAGGATCAGGAAGTGTGGATCGTGGCGCCCACCGAGGCCGAGGAAAACCGGCTCGGCGAGCTGCTCGCGGCGAGCGCCCCGGCAAAGTCGGGCCGGCTCCACTTCGCCCGGGGCCGGCTCTCGGCGGGCTTTCGCCTCGTGCCGGAGAAGCTCGTGCTCGTGTCGAGCGCCGAGCTCTTCCGCCGCGAAGACGTGACGGTGCGGGCACCGCGGCACCGGCTGACGCGCGCGATCGACACGTTTCTCGATTTGCACGAGGGCGACTACGTCGTGCACGTGGCCCACGGCGTGGGCCGCTACCGCGGCTTGAAGCTGCTCGAGAAACAGGATCGCACCGAGGAGTTTTTGGAGATCGAGTTTGCCGAGAGCACGCGGATCTACGTGCCGGCCACCTGCATCGAGCTCGTGCAGAAATACGTGGGCGGCACGAAGCTCGCCCCCAAGCTCGCCAAGATCGGCGGCACCCTGTGGGCGAAGCAAAAAGCCGCCGTGCAGCAGGCGGTGGCCGACATGGCCGCCGACATGATCCAGCTGCAGGCCAAGCGGGCCGAGCGGCCCGGGCTCGCGTTTCCCGCCGACACGGCCTGGCAGCGGGCGTTCGAGGAATCGTTTCCCTTCGACGAGACGCCCGACCAGCTCACGGCGAGCGTCGCCATCAAGGGCGACATGGAGACCGCCAAGCCGATGGATCGGCTGCTCTGCGGCGACGTGGGCTTCGGCAAGACGGAGATGGCGATGCGGGCGGCCTTCAAGGCCGTCGAGGCGGGCTACCAGGTGGCCGTGCTCGTGCCCACGACGGTGCTCGCCGAACAGCATCGCCGCAGCTTCGCCGCCCGGTTCTCCGAGTTTCCCTTCACGATTCGCGCCCTCTCGCGATTTTCGTCGGCCCAGGAGGAGCGTGAGACGCTCGAAGGCCTCGCCCGCAAGAGCGTCGACATCGTGATCGGCACCCACCGGCTCGCGCAGGCCGACATCCACTTCGCCAACCTCGGCCTGCTCGTGGTGGACGAAGAGCAGCGGTTTGGCGTGGATGTGAAGGAGAAGCTCAAGGCGCTGCGGTCGACCGTGGACGTGCTCACGATGACCGCCACACCGATCCCACGCACGCTCCACATGTCGATGCTCGGCATTCGCGACATCTCGAACCTGACCACGCCGCCGGCCAACCGGATCGCCGTGGAGACCCGCGTGGCCCGCTGGAATCCCACGCTCATCAAGACGGCGATCGACCGGGAGCTCGCCCGCGGGGGGCAGGTATTTTTCGTGCACAACCGGATCCATGACATCCACCAGGTGGCACACCGGCTCGGCCAGATCGTGCCCGAGGCCACGATCGGCATCGGCCACGGCCGGCTTTCGGAGAGCGAGCTCGAGGAGGTGATGCTCGACTTCGTGGCGGGCAAGACCGACATCCTGATCGCCACCACGATCATCGAGAGCGGCCTCGACATCCCGAATGCCAACACGATCTTCATCGACGAGGCCGATATCTACGGCCTGGCCGACCTCCATCAGCTGCGCGGCCGCGTGGGCCGCTCGCACCACCGCGCCTATTGCTACATGCTCGTGGACGAGACGGCCCACCTCACGAGCACGGCGGCCCGCCGGCTGCGGGCGATCCAGGAATTTTCGAGCATGGGCGCGGGCTTCTCGCTCGCGATGCGCGATCTCGAGATCCGCGGCGCCGGCAACCTGCTCGGCACGCAGCAGAGCGGCCACATCGCCACGGTCGGCTACGAGCTCTACTGCCGGCTCTTGGAGCAGGCTGTGCGTGGGCTCAAGGCGCTGCCCCCGGCCGAGCCGCCGCAGGTGAACATCGACCTGCCGGGCGAGGCCTGGCTGCCGCGCGACTACATCGCCGACTTCCGCACGAAGATCGACGTCTATCGCCGGCTCTCACGGGCCACCGAAGACAACCAGATCGACGACCTCGCCTCCGAACTCGCCGACCGCTTCGGGCCCGTGCCGACCGAGGCCCGGAGGCTGCTCGACTACGCGCGGCTGCGGGTGGCGGCGGCGGGCTTGGGTATCGACACGATCGGCCGCGAGGCGGGGATGGTGCTCCTGAGGCACCACGACCGCCGGGCCATCGAGCGGCTCAAGGCGGCCGGTCCACCGGCGGCCCGGACGCTGCGAATCGTCGACCAGCGGACGGCCTACCTCCCCCTCGACAAGCGGCTTTTCGACGATCCTGAGCGGCTTCTGCAGGCCCTGCGGGCGGTCTTGCGACCCGCGAAGGGCGAGGCCTATAGTCCCCGCCCCCTGAGAGCCGCCGCGCATGGACCAGCCGGGCGAGAGCCCCCGTGAATCGACACCGCGCACCGCGGCGGCGGTGATCCTCTGCGCCGGCTTCGCCTTTCTCGCGATGCACGCCAAGCCCGTGCAGGCCCAGCGGATCGCCAATCAATTCGACGACGCGGCCGCGGGCGCCACGCCGGCCCCGATCGCCGTGGGCCAGGCCGGGCCTGGCAGCATCACGCCGCATCGGCTCGTGCCGACCGCGCCGAAGCCCGTGTCGCGGCCGGACGGCTGGCCGGGCCGCAAGGCCGACGGGAAGACGGCCGACGGCAAAAAGACCGACAACCATGTGCTCTCGAGCATCCGCCCCGACCCCGACGCACCGATCGTGCCCATCGACTTCGGCCCCGGAGTGAAGCCCGCGCAGGACGGCGTGGTGCAGGCGCAGTATCAAGAGCCTGCCGCGGCCACATCGGCCAGCGACGCGCTCCTCGCGGAGGCCCAGTCGCTCGAGACGGCGATGGTGGTCGCCCGGATCGGACCGGAGGTGGTGCTCGAAGGCGATCTGCTCACGCCGAGCGCGCTCAACTGGCTGGCGAAAGTGTCGCCGGGACTCAAGCCGGAGCAGGTTCGCGAGCTCAAACTCCAGATTTGCCGGCAGGTGCTCCCGCAGCACGTCGAATCGCTGATCGTGTATGTGGACGCCTGCCGCACGATTCCCGAGGAGCGTTTGCCCGACATCGAGAAGAAGGTGAACCAAGCCTTCGACGAAACGCAGCTGCCGCGCATGATCAAGGACGCCGGCGTGGCCAACTCGATGGAGTATGAGCAGCTGCTGCGGTCGCGCGGGCAATCGCTCGACCGGGTGCGCAAGATGTTTTTCGAGCGGGCGCTCGCCCAGCAATGGATCCAGCAGAAGGTGGCGAGCGACGACGAGATTCCCCACGCCGAGATGATCGCGTGGTATGAGAACCACCTCGCCGAGTACGACTTTCCGGCCAAGGCCAAGTTCGAGCAGCTGACCGTGCGCGTGACGCCGACCCAGCCCCGCGACGCGGCCTGGAACAAGCTCGCCGCGATGGGCAACGACGTGCTCGAAGGGAAGCCGTTCGCCGACATCGCGAAGACGCGATCCGAAGGGCCCAACGCCGCGAGCGGCGGCGCCTATGACTGGACGACGAAGGGCAGCCTCACCTCGAAGGTGCTCGACGAGGCGATCTTCACGCTGCCGGTGGGGCAGCTGAGCACGATCCTCGACGACGGCCAGACCCTGCACATCGTGCGGGTGACCGAGCGGGCCGACGCGGGCCGCACGCCGTTCATCGAGGCCCAGGTGGGCATCAAGCAGACGCTCCAGGACGAGCGCCGGAAAAGCGAGATCGACGACTACCTCGCGAAACTCAAAGACCGCACGCCGGTGTGGACGATCTTCGACGACCAGCCGGCCACCGCCACGGCGAACTCCGCCAGCCGAGGGGTCGTGCGGTAGGCTGCGGCGGTAGTCTTGTGGAGTGCATGGGCGCCGGAAACTTGCCACCCGCCCGCCCGCGAGCTATTCTTACGCCGTCTGGGGCACATAAGCGGAGCACAATCATGGTCAACCGTAATCGTCGGTCGGGCGGTAACGCCGTCTCGCTCGAGCCGCTGGAAGATCGCCGCATGCTCGCGGCATTCGCCGAGGGGGAAATCCTCGTGCAGTTCGCCGCCACGGCATCGGCCGCCATGCGGGCTCAGGCCCGCGGCGCGGTGCAGGGGCAGGCGCTCGAAGTCATCCAGACCAAGGCGATGGCCCAGCAGGCGCTAGGCACGCTGGAGCGGGTGTCGCTCGGCCGTGGCATGACCGTCGAGCGGGCGATCATGGCGATCGCAAGGCGGCCGGGCGTGGTCTTCGCGGAGCCGAACTGGAAGCTCTCGACAGCGGCTGTGAGTAACGACCCGTATTACACCACGAGCAACCGCCTCTGGGGCATGTACGGCGACGACCAGCCCAGTGCATCCGGGGGCGCAGGCACCACGAACCAGTTCGGCAGTCAGGCCGAGAAGGCGTGGGATGCGGGGTTCATCGGGTCGAAGTCGGTCGTCGTCGGCATCGTCGACGAAGGCATCGACATCAACCATCCGGACCTCAAGAACAACATCTGGGTCAATCCATTCGAGACGGCCGGCGACGGAATCGACAACGATGGCAACGGCTACGTCGACGACGTGAACGGGTGGGATTTTTATTCCAACGACAACACGGTGTACGACGGCACGGGTGACGACCACGGCACCCACGTGGCCGGTACCGTGGGGGGCGTCGGGGGCAACGGCATCGGCGTCGCCGGTGTGAGCTGGAACGTCACGATGATTTCGACGAAGTTCCTCGGGACCGACGGCGGCTACACGAGCGGCGCGATCAAGGCCATCGATTACCTCACTGACCTGAAGACCCGACACGGCGTCAACGTCGTCGCGTCGAGCAATTCGTGGGGTGGCGGCGGCTACTCGTCGGCCCTCCACAGTGCGATCATCCGGGGCGCGAAGGCCGGCATTCTGTTCGTGGGAGCTGCCGGCAACAACGCGAGCAACAACGACGCCACGGCGAACTACCCCTCCAACTATTCCACCTTGCAGGGCACGTCGACCACGACGGCCGCCTCGTACGAAGCCGTGATCGCCGTGGCGGCCCTGACGTCGACCGGCGGTTTGGCATCGTTTTCGAACTGCGGTGCCACGACCGTCGACATCGCCGCGCCGGGTGCTGGAATCAATTCCACGCTCCCAGGCGGAGCCTACGGGGCCTACAGCGGCACCTCGATGGCCACGCCGCACGTCTCGGGCGCCGTGGCGCTGTACGCTGCCGCCTACCCGAGCGCCACGTCCGCGCAGGTGCGCCAGGCAATCCTCGGTTCGGCTCGCCCCACCGCGTCGCTCGCCGGCCTGACGGTCACGGGCGGCCGGCTGGACGTGGCCGCGGCCCTCAATGCCGCCCCGCCCGTCGGGATCTCGGTGAGTGGCGGCAGTGTGATCGAGGGGAACTCGGGCACGTCGCGGCTCGCCTTTACGGTGACGCTCTCGGCGCCGGCCACCAGCACCGTGACGGTGAACTACGCCACGGGCGCCGGCACGGCGACTGCCGGGGTGGACTACGTGGCACAGAGTGGCCTGCTCACGTTTGCCCCTGGTGAGGTGACGAAGACGATCCTCGTTGACGTGATTGGCGACACGGCGTTTGAGTCAAATGAGACGCTTGGCGTGTCGCTCACC